>CAVGEP010000221.1:0-3181 GCA_963628105.1 Alistipes communis | reverse complement strand
GCTCTTACGTTACCCTTTTCGTCACCGAGAATCTGAACCGGGTTGTTAAGGAGCTTGAAGATGATACCCTCTTCCATAGCGTGATGTACTTCTTCCGCTCTTGCAGGAAGCTCGTCCATGCTGCGGCGATAGATGATATATACTTCGCTTGCGCCCATTCTCTTTGCACAGCGAGCAGCGTCCATGGCAACGTTACCGCCGCCTACGATGGCGATCTTGTCCGCATGCATGATCGGAGTATCGTACTCCGGCTTGTAAGCTTTCATCAGGTTGATACGAGTCAAATATTCGTTAGCGGAGCAAACGCCGATGAGGTTTTCTCCCGGAATGTGCATGAAGGAAGGAAGTCCTGCGCCGGTTCCGATGAACACGGACTCGTAGCCTTCTTCTTTCATCAGCTCGTCAACGGTGATCGCACGGCCTACAACAGCGTCCGTGATGAATTTAACGCCCTTAGCCTCAAGCTTTGCAACCTCTGCAGCTACGATTTCCTTCGGGAGACGGAACTGCGGGATACCGTAAACCAGTACGCCGCCTGTCTTGTGAAGCGCTTCGTAAACCGTTACTTCATAGCCCTTGTTGATGAGGTCACCTGCACAGGCAAGTCCCGCAGGGCCTGCGCCGATGATGGCAACCTTGTGGCCATTGCCCTCTACAGGAGCGATTTCTTCGTCGCCGAAGTTTGCTGCGTGCCAGTCTGCTACGAATCTTTCGAGACGGCCGATGGCAACGGATTCGCCCTTGCCGCACTGTACGCACTGCCCCTGGCACTGATTTTCCTGCGGGCAAACACGACCGCATATTGCAGGCAGAGAGCTGTCCTGGCTGATGATTTCGTAAGCTGCTTCGAAGTCGCCCTCTGCAACCTTTGCAACGAAATCAGGAATCTTGATGTTTACCGGACAACCGGAAACACAAGGCTTTTTACGGCATCTGAGGCAGCGCATTGCTTCTCTGATAGCCATTTCGTCAGTATAACCTGTACATACTTCTAAGAAGTTTTTGTTTCTTACATCAGGAGCCTGTTCAGGCATAGCATTTTGCTTGTTTACTAAATTAATCATGGTAACGAACACCTCCTGTTAATCTGCATACGTGAGCACGGTCTTCGGCTTCCTGATCCTTGTAGTATGCTGATCTTCTGATCAGGTCATCCCAGTCAACCAGTGCGCCATCAAATTCAGGACCGTCTACGCATACGAACTTGTCCTCGCCGCCGATCATGCATCTGCAGCCGCCGCACATTCCCGTACCGTCGATCATGTAAGCGGTCAGGGAAGCAACGGAGTGGATGCCATACTTCTCGGCAATCTGGCAAGTGAACTTCATCATCATAGGAGGACCTACGGCGATGACTTCATCAAATTTCTCGCCGGCCTGGATGAGCTCTTCTAACTTAGCAGTAGTGAAGCCCTTTTCGCCATAGCTGCCGTCGTCTGTCATTACATAGAGCTTATCAACCCCTGCACGAAATTCATCCTCAAGGATTACGAGATCCTTATTCTTGAAACCTTCGATCATGACGGTTTCAATACCGTGGTCGTGCATGCCGCATGCGAGCGGGTAAGCAAGCGCGTTACCTGTACCACCGCCAACTACGCAAACTCTCTTGAGGCCGTCCATGTGGGTCGGCTTTCCGAGAGGGCCTACGATGTCAGCGAAGCAGTCGCCAACCTCGAGCTGATCCATCAGCATGGTGGTTCTTCCTACCGCCGCGTAGATCAAGTCGATGGTTCCGTCTTTTTCGTTATGTCCAGCCATGGTAAGAGGAATTCTCTCACCAAATTCATCAGTACGAAGAATGATGAACTGACCGGGTCTTGCCTTACGAGCAACCAGCGGCGCATAAATTTTCAGCCAAACCATGTTGTCGTTAAGTCTTCTTTTATAAGTTACTTCAAACCTTTTCATGTAAATCATCCTCCTTTCTATTTCTCAAAGCTGTCCTGACGATGTTTGAGGGTCTTGTATCTGTCAAGAGCCATTTCTTCACCCTTTTCGAAGAGTTCTTCTGCTCTTTCAGGGAATTTAAGCTCAAGGGAATTGTAACGAACTTCGCCCATGATGAAGTCTTTGTAGCTTTCGGTCGGAGCTGCACTGTCTACGGAAAGCGGGTTCTTGCCCTCTGCCGCAAGAGCAGGATTGTATCTGAGCAGATCCCAGTAACCGGAGCGCACTGCCTTCTTCATTTCGAGCATGGACTTGTTCATGCCGGCTTTGATGCCGTGGTTGATACAAGGCGCGTAGGCGATGATGAGGGACGGACCGTCATAAGCCTCGGCTTCCCGGAGAGCCTTCAGAGTCTGCTCAGGGTTTGCGCCCATAGCAATCTGTGCTACATAGACATAGCCGTAAGCCATAGCGATCTGTGCAAGGTCTTTCTTCTTCACGGATTTACCGGAAGCAGCGAATTTTGCAACTGCGCCCACAGGAGTTGACTTGGAAGCCTGACCGCCGGTGTTGGAGTAAACTTCCGTATCAAATACCATGATATTTACATTTTCTCCGGAAGCAAGGACATGGTCAACGCCGCCGTAGCCGATGTCATAAGCCCAGCCGTCGCCGCCGAAGATCCACATGGAAGGCTTGATGAGCATATCCTTGTTATCAACGACATATTTTGCGTCCGCGTTCTTGTCCGCGATCTTTTCTGCCTCTGCAAGGAGGATATTTCCTGTAACCTCTGCCTGTTTTGCATCGTTCATGGAAGCAACCCAAGCCTTTGCAGGGATGCCGATTACATCGTAAAGTCTTTCCGCTGCGGATTTCAGCTCGTTTCTTCTTGCGTTCATGGAAGTTGCCATACCGAAACCGAACTCGGCGTTGTCCTCGAACAGGGAGTTAGCCCAAGCAGGACCCTTGCCCGCCTTGTTTACCGTGTACGGAGTGGACGGTGCCGATGCGCCCCAAATGGAGGAGCAGCCTGTTGCGTTGGCAATGAACATTCTGTCGCCGAAGAGCTGAGTGATCAGCTTAGCATACGGAGATTCGCCGCATCCTGGGCAAGCGCCGGAGAATTCCATGAGTGGAGTCTTGAACTGGGAACCCTTGACGGTATTGTCCTTGAACGGAACTTCCTTGTCGTCGATATCTTTGTATAAGTGATCGAATTTAGCCTGCTGCGCGTGCATAAATTCGTCTTCTGCCGGAGCCATGGTGATGGCTTTGTTTCTTGCAGGGC
>CAVGEP010000220.1:0-3182 GCA_963628105.1 Alistipes communis | reverse complement strand
GTTGCGGCAATACAGGAAACACCTCAACTCATTCGCCGCCTCACGCCGCTGGAGTGTGAAAGACTGCAGGGCTTCCCGGACGGCTGGACAGATATACCCGGTGCTTCGGACAGCGCCCGTTATAAAGCGTTGGGCAACAGTGTGGCGATACCCTGCGTGGAGTTTATCATGTCGCGCATCGCTGCCGCGCTTTTATGAAGCACAGCGTTGACAACAGGGGTTAAGTCGGGGTATAATATCCCTGAAAGACGAGGTGACAGACATGGATAACAGGGAGCAGCTAAGGCGCATCACGGAACTGACCGAGCAGATCGCCGGACTGCCGAAGGGGTATCTTTCCAAAAAAACCATCGGCGGAAAGGTCTATTACTATCACCAGTGGTCGGAAAACGGTGTCAAGCAGAGCCGCTATCTGCACGACAGTGAGATCGCGCCGCTGGCAGATAAAATCGAAAAGCGCACGGAACTGCAGGCGCAGCTGCGCATGCTGAAATCACAGAAAAGCAGACGAAATGAGGCGACAGGTATGAAATGCACCTTTATGCATAAACGAACCCCCGTGGCAGAGCTGGAGCTGGACGATGTGACCGGCTCTATACAAAAAATTGGCAGTGTCTACGCACCGGAGCATCTGCCTATCGGCATCCCTGTGCGAAACGAGATCGCCGACCGTGCGGCGTTTAACGACTGGTGGCGGGATCGCTCTATTCCGGCAAGCCGCAGCGGTGTGCGGGAAGCACTGGAATCGTTGGGGGTGGCAGACACCAAAATGCTGCTCGTCCGCTGCTACGGGCTGAGCCTCTCGGATCAGTACTGGATTTGTCCGGAAGGCGCGGAGCTTCGGTGGGAGGACATCAACTTTTTCCAAAATGATTTCTCGGAGGACATCGGGGATGTGCTGTTCGGAGAAAGAAAGAAGAAGGACGCACTCAATTTCAGCTCCCCCGACAGCACATCGGACGGCAATCTGAAAAAGCGGTGGAAGATCATCGATGGGAAGCGATGCCTGATCAAGGGCGGCAGCAATCCGTTCCGGCAGCAGCCGTTCAACGAGGTGATCGCCTCCGGCATCATGGAGCGGCTCGGCATTCCTCATGTATCATATACAGTCATCTGGAGCAAGGATGCACCCTACTCGGTCTGTGAGGATTTTGTTACGGAGAATACGGAGTTGATCCCGGCGTGGAGGCTTCTGCAGGCGAAAAAGCAGAAGAACAGCACCTCCCGATACCGGCATCTATTGGAGTGCTGCGAGCTGCTCGGCATCGGGAACATTACGCCGTTTTTAGACCGGATGCTGGTGCTGGACTATATCATCGCAAACGAGGATCGCCACTTCAATAACTTTGGGGCACTGCGAAACGTGGAAACGCTGGAATGGCTCGGTATGGCTCCGATCTATGACAGCGGCTCCTCCCTTGGCTATGATAAGATGCCCGGTCAGATGCGCTCGGAAAAGGATGTGGTCTGTAAGCCCTTCAAAAACCACCACGCCGAGCAGCTGAAGCTGGTGACCGATTTTGATTGGATCGACTTCGATCGCCTCTCCGATGTAGACGAGCTGATCTCCAGCGTACTGTCTTGCGAGGAAGCTGCCGACTATATCGATGAGGGACGTATCCATGCGATCACGGAAAGCGTGCAGCGCCGGATCGGTCATCTGCAGGAGCTTGCGATGACGCAGACGCCACAGCAGCTCGATACCACCGAGGACGATGTCCGAGAAGAAGTTGCCGCGGATTACGCGCCGAAAATGGAACTGTAATGCAAATACAGCGTAAGCGCAATGGATCAGCCGCTTTGCGAATCGCAGGGCGGCTGATCTTTTCATTCCCTTGCCTGTTGGCTGCGGACGGCGTAGCCGCTTTGGTGGTATCGCTTCTGTTTTGCCATGCTTCTTCGTTAGACTTGGTGAATAGCTTTCCGCGCCTTCTTCCGGTATGCTTTGCTTGCAAAATCGAGGAGAGGAGCAGAACCGATGGAGGGAAAAAAGAACCTCTGTGCCATGATTTCCACCGAGCTCCACGGAAAAATCATGGCAGAAAAAGAACAGCTGGAGCTGAACACACTGGCGGAATACGTGGAGCGCATCTTCACCGAACACTTCGAAGGAGGGCAGATCAGCATGAAAGCAGAGCGCACCCTGGCGGTACAGATCCCAGCAGAGCTCTTCGAGCGGCTGAAGGAATATCTGGCAGCCCGCAACCTCAAGCAAAAGCAGTTCCTCATCCAGCTCATCGAGAATGCGCTGGATGACACGGAAGCGGAGTGACCAAGCATCATAGGAGGCTGCGGGAACACCCGCGGCCTCCCTCATTCTCATTGGAGGTAATCAGCCATGTACATTTACCCGGACAACCTGTCCGCAAAGGCCACGCTGTGGCTGTGGGAGCTGCGGGACATTGGCATCATCGGCGTGGGACTTCTTCTCTCTGTCCTGGCGCTGACCCAGACCGGCATCGCCCTGCCGCTGGTGCTGACGGCAGTCTTCGCCTTCCTGACGATCCGGCATGAGGGCACCAGCATTCTGGACTTCATCCGCTATGCCGCTGCCTTCCTGCTGACAAAACAACAATACTACGAATGGAGGCTCGACTCATGAGTAGAAAACCGCAAAAGAAAGATGCCCGTGAGCAGTCCACCCGGCAGCTCATGGGCATTGATGAAATTACCGGCTACAGCATCGCCACCCGCATGGGAGAACTGGTATTCTTCATTATCAAACCCACGAACATCTCCGTTCTGCCGGACGCCGGCGTGGGCGCAAGAATCTATGCCCTGCTCAATGTGGTCAAGGGCATGGCGGAGATTGAGATGCTGGCGTTAAATTCCAAGGAGTCCTTCGAGAATAACAAGGCATTCTATCGCCAGCGGGCAAACGAGGAGGAGCTGCCCGTCATCCGAAAGCTGCTGGAGCAGGACAGCAAGCATCTGGATCGTATTCAGGTGCTCATGGCATCCAGCCGGGAGTTCTATATCCTCGTCCGGCTGCAGGGCAAAAAGGAATCCGATGTGTTCAGCTACCTCTCCCGCATCGAAAAGAGCATCAAGGATAACGGCTTCACCGTCCGTCGTGCCACCGAGGAGGATCTCAAAAGGATGCTGGAAGTCTACTTTGAGCAGAACGTGACCACCGAGCGGTACGAGGATCACGACGGCGAACGCTGGGTCCTTTTCGGAGA
>CAVGEP010000219.1:0-3194 GCA_963628105.1 Alistipes communis | reverse complement strand
GACAATACCAATGCGGAAAATGCCGTTATAAAATGTAAGGATGGATCAAATGTCACCATCGGCGGCACAGGTAGCATCAACATAACTGCCAATGGCAAAAACGGCATCAAATCAGGCGCAACCACCGATGAGGAGGGAGAGGCTTCTCTTACGATTCAGAATGTAACGCTGAATATAACGGCAGATGTAAACGACGGTATCAATGCGGAGCAGACTCTCAACATTCTGAGCGGTGATATTACGATAAGCGCCGCAGACGATGCAATTCACTGTGACTATGTCATGAATATAGGCAAAACCGGAACCGCCGGCCCTAAAATCACCGTTGAAAAATCAAACGAAGGACTGGAAGCGGCAACGCTAAAAATTTGCTCAGGCAACATTGACATAACATCCGAAGATGACGGAATGAACGCCGCAAATTCGGATCTGACAAGCTATAGCTTCGCTCTGAATATTTCAGGGGGCAGCGTTAACATCAACACCGAGAAAGGCGACGGCATCGACTCCAACGGCACCATCACCATCTCAGGGGGTACAGTTAAGATTTTCTCGGCTTCAAGCGGTGACAATCAGCCTCTCGACTGCGACGGAACATTAAGCATCACCGGCGGCACAGTCCTCGGGGTTGGAGCCTCCGGCATGGGTACGAATATCAGCGCAGGTCAGGCAGTCGTTGTATTCGGTGGAAACGGACAGCAGCCGGGAAGCTCTTCGGCAGGCACTGTCAAGGCAGGAAGCACCATCACAATCAAGGATTCCGGCGGAAACACAATTTACAGTGCGACAGCCGTAAGAAATGCCGGTTATGTAATCTTCTCCTCTGAAAAGCTGAAAGCGGGAAGCACCTATACCCTTTATGTAAACAGCACGAGCGCAGGAAGTGCGCAGGCGGTTACAAGTTTGCAGGGTCAGGGCCAGCCAAATGGTCAGCAGCCCGGTCAAATGCAGCCAAACGGCCAGCAGCCCCCTACACAGGGCGATGGGCAGCAGCCTCCTGCACAGCCGCAGGATCAGACAAGTACGAATACCGATACAAGTTCAAATACTGACTGAAGCACCGGTTCAAGCTCAAGTACAAGCACGGACAGCAGTGCGGCGCTGACTCAAGTTAAAAACATCATAAGCGATATGTCTCTCAAAGCGGTTTCTTCCAAAACCGCAAAGGGCAATATCAAGGTTACGGCAAATATAGACAGCGATGACATAGCCGCTATCAAAAATCTGGGATATACCGTAAAGTATAAATACTATCGCTCCACAAGCAAGGCCTCAGGCTACAGCCTCAAAACGACCAAGACGGCAAAAACCTATCTTAACACCTACGGCAGCACCGGAACCAAGTATTATTACAAGGTAAGGGTCGCAGTTTATGATCAAGACGGCAATCTGGTATGCCAGTCAGCACTCAAACAGTGTAAGTACGCCTGCCGAACATGGACAAATTAATAAATTAGATAATTGCTTGAAAAAACTTCTGAAAAAAAGAGATGCTCTATGCGAGGGCATCTCTTTGTCGCATTTCTTCCTCCTGTCTTTTGGAGGCATGCCATGTATACGATCGGGCAGGTAGCAGAAATGTTTCATTTGTCAATTTGCACGCTCCGCCGAAGCAAGGCGCCGATTTATTTCTGTATTTATTCATGAACATTCGGCTTCATATCACATGATGCTTTGCTTCGTGAAGTTTTGACAAAAGGCATACGCACTCCACAGACCCTGTCCAGGGGAACATATCGCAAGGGGTCGCCTCGCGGAATTCGTAGCCGTGGGCGGCGAGATACTTGATGTCCCGCGCCAGGGTTGCCGAGTCGCAGGAAACATATACAATTCGCTCCGGGGCGGCTTTTACAACCGCTTCCAGGAGCGGCTCCTCACAGCCTGCCCTCGGCGGGTCGAGAATCGCCACATCGGCATGAGTAACCCGCAGAGCCTCGTCCTTTAAGGCTTCCTCCGCAGAAACCATCTTCGGAAGCTCCTCTTCCGCCTTACCCCAGACATATCGTACATTTACGATACCGTTTATTGTTGCGTTTCGGTTAGCATCAATGACCGCACCCTTGACCGATTCGATGCCGATAACCCTCCCCGGCCGCATGGGATTTCCTGCTTCTGTCGCCTCGCGAGCCTTTCGGTTCATCTCCGCTGCCGCAAACAGCCCGATGGTTCCCACGCCGCAATACAGGTCAAGGACTGTTTCATCGCCTTTTAGCGATGCGTATTCCAGTGCCTTGTCGTAGAGCCTGACCATCTGCTCCCGGTTCACCTGATAGAACGAAAGGGGCGAAATTTCAAAGCAAAGCCCGCCCACTTCCTCTGTGATGGTCGGCTTTCCCGCAATCGTAATGCATTCTTCCCCAAGAATCTGCCCCTCAAGATTCTTGGACTTATTTATGTTCACGATGACGCTTTCCAGATTAAACTCAACCCCCGCAAGTGGCCCGTCCTCGCTGGCAGGCACATTGTAAATTGCCTCGTCCAGCATCTCTACCAGCTTCTGCGCGTTGGGAATTGCCTTACCGTTTATCACGAGAATCACCATAACCTCTCCGGTTCCCGCCGCCGTGCGGACGATAAGATGCCGCATAAGCCCCTTGTCCCAGCGTGGGTCATACGATGTAATGTGGTCTTCTTCCATGAATTTTCTAAGCGCCTTTGCCGCCGCCATGGCAGGTGCAGGCTGGAGCAGACAATCCTCACAGTTGACAACCTCATGGCTTTTCGGACGATAAAATCCGATCCTAGGCTCATGGACGGGCTTTACGATCCCGCCCTTCTCCGTAATCAATCCACCGGTGCTGACCGGCATACTCGCCTTGTTCCGGTAGCGAAACGGACTGCCCGCAAGCTCTACCTCTGCCATGCCCATAATTGGCATGATTACAGGACATGTCAGTCCTCCAAGACGCGTAAGTTTTTCCCGAACCTGATTTTCTTTCAGGGCAAGCTGCGCCTCATAGCTGATTTGGGAATATACGCAGCCGCCGCAAAGCTCGCTGTACCGGCAAAAACTCTCCTGTCTGTCCGGAGAAAGCTCCAAAACTTCCGTGACCTGCGCAAAAGCATAATTTTTCTTCACCTTCGTGAGTTCTGCCCTCACCCGGTCGCCCAAAACCGCATCTTTTACGAAAACCGCAAAGCCTCTATCGCCATCGTAAATTTTGCCGATTCCGCGTCCTTCCGCGCTCATATCT
>CAVGEP010000218.1:0-3198 GCA_963628105.1 Alistipes communis | reverse complement strand
ACGAGGGGGCGCGGCTGCTTCCCTATCTCAGAAAATATGCGGATGCCTACAAAGATTTGGAAAAAGAAGCGGAAAGGCTGGGGAAAAAGCAAGGGGAAACCCTGCATATTGCCGCCTACGCCAGCATTGCGAAGAACTGGATGCCGGAGCTGATAGGTGTGTTTTCCAAAAACAACCCCCAAATTACCGTGGAACTGGAAGTTGTGGGAAGACAGGAGCTTTATCGCAGCATGAAAAACGGAAAATATAATCTGATCTTCGCCTGTGAGGACAAGTCCTGCGGGTATAATTTCCTGCCCCTTGCGAAAGATCCTTTTTTCGCGGTTCTTCCCCAAAGCAGTGAAGAGGCAGGCAGCTTTCCGCTGAAAAATTTTGAGAACTATCCCTTCATTATGCCTTCCTACGGAGAAGATGTGGAAGTCCATGAGCTTTTTTCCAAATATGGAATTAAGCCGAAATTGCTTCCGGCTACGGCGGACGACCCGGTTATAATCGGAATGGTGGCAGGGGGCATGGGAGTGAGCATGATGTCCGAACTTGTGCTGCGAGGCAGCGGCGAAAATGTAAAAAAACTTCCGGTAGAGCCCGACGCGTTCCGAGAACTGGGAATCGTATACAAAGAAAGAAAGCTATTAAGCGAAGCCGAAAAAAAATTTTTGGATTTCGTTAAGAATTTTTTCGAAAACATCTTGACTTGAACATAGATGTCTGATTTATACCGGTACGGTGCTGCCAGTTACAGGAAAAAACAGGCTAAAATTTTGGAGGTAAAGAAAAAAATGTTTGCATATTATTGGCCCATCGGCTTATTGGTACTTTCTAATGTATTTTATCACATCACAGCAAAATCTCTTCCGGCGGGGCTGGATTCCTTTCTGTGCATGGCGATTACCTACATCGTAGGGGCAATGGTTTCCATCGCCCTCTATCTCACCATCGGAAACGGGGAAAGTCTCAGTTCCCAGCTTGCGAATCTGAACTGGACACCCTTTGTGCTGGGTCTTGCGGTAGTGGGCCTGGAAGTCGGGGCAATCTTCATGTATAAGGCGGGTTGGGAAGTATCTCTGGGCAATATCGTTCAGGCGATTTTCGTTGCAATTGCCTTGCTCATCGTAGGCGTGCTGATCTATCACGAAGCCCTTACGGCGACCAAGGCAGCGGGAATCGCGGTGTGCCTCGTGGGCATCGTTTTGCTGAACAAATAGGAAAGTATGGCGGAACTTTATTCTGATAAAATTCGCGGATTGTCTCCCATAAAACGGACAAGCAGTGCCTTTGCAAGCTCGTTGATCTCCATGGGATTTGTCAGCTGAGCTTTCAGCCCAGGCATGGGAAGCTCAATGGTGAAACTGCGGTCGGTATCGAAAACGCAGCTATATGGCCTTTCGTGGGTGGCAAAAGACCGAAAGGAGAGACCCTCGCCGCAGTATGTTCCGCTCACCGAAAGTCCGCCTGAGGCGACTTTGATGGATTTTACATGGAGATTATCCCAGCCATACTTGCCCTTAACCGGGAACCCCAGCTTATTCATCGCGGTGTGGATATCCGTCTGCAAAATGACGGGCAAAATTTTATAAAGCTGAAGCAAGTCGTCATGGTTGTGAAGAAGTATTTTTTCACGCAGGGCGGCTTTTTTGTTTTCATCTGTGCATTTTTCAAATTCCTTGTAGAGCATAACGCTGTCGCCTCCGGAAATTTCGTCATCTCGGGATGGGGCAAGCCCCATGTAGCGCTCCACATTTTTCTGCTTTAGACTGCCAAGGGCATCCCGAAGCCCGCTGTAATGGCGCAGGAACAAAAGTAGGTCGATATTGAATGGACGGATGTGATAGTCGCAAAGTCCCAGCTTTGCCGCCCGTTCCTGAACAAATGGGATATCAAAATATCTGCCGTTATATGTGAGTATGCAGTCGAACCGCGAAAGCTCATCTTCCAGTGCTTCCAGCAAAAGCCGTTCCTCCTCCGGTTTGCCGGTTTCTGCAAAGAGCTGGCGAAGTCTGCACTCGCCGTCTGCGGAAACCCCCATGACTCCCGCAAGCACCATGGGATTGTATTTCGGATAAAGCCCCAATGTTTCGATATCGAACACTCCAAGGCGCATATCGCCAAGATACTTATTCAAAATCTTGGAATTGAAATATTCTGCTTTGTGCGTATAGTCATATATTTGCATTTAAAATCCTTTCTGTAACAGCGAAAGAGGCTTTATAACAAAATAGACTGCAGGGGAGCAGTCTACTTTGTTCAAAAGGGGTATTTTGGATTTGAGATTATGAGGTTATCAGGGGGGATAACCACGCTCTTATTATAGTCATAAAAATGGAAAATTGCAAGCTTTTCTGTGAAAAAAATGTGAAAAAAGTTTTGATTTCAAAAAAAACTGCTGCAATGCGACTCATTTTTTATAAAAAATGGCTTAAATAATCCATAAAATGGCAAAATATAAAAATAAATAGGATTCACGCAGCCGGCCGCATGCGTGGAATTTGCGGAAAATGCACTCTTTCTTTTTGCTAAAAAATATGCTAATATTACCGAAGGATAAGTTTTGGAGGCCAATATGACATTTGAAGAAAAGACGATAAACAGCGAGAGAATATACGAGGGAGCAATCATAAATCTGCGCAGAGACAAGGTAACCGTGCAAAACGGAACATCGATGCGCGAAATTATCGAGCATAATGGCGGTGCGGTTTTGGCAGCGATAACGGATGATGAAAAGCTGGTGATGGTAAGGCAGTACCGAAAGCCCGCAAAACGTGTGATGCTCGAGGTTCCAGCAGGTAAGATTGACCCGGGAGAGGCTCCTGAGGCTGCCGCAAAGCGCGAGCTCAAGGAAGAAACCGGTTATACCGCAGGAAAAATCAGCTTCCTTATGAGTTTTTATCCATCCGTGGGATATTCGGAAGAGGTGCTGTATCTTTACCTTTGCGAAAATCTCATACCTGGTGATACGAACTTTGACGAAAATGAGGCAATAGATATCGAGGAATATGAGATAGATGAGGCTTACAGGATGGCAATGTCAGGACAGCTTGCGGATGCCAAGACAATTATCGCGGTTATGACGGTAAAGAACTTGCTCGCAGAAGGAAAGCTTGCACGAAGAAAATAAGAAAAAGACTTCGACCAAAAAATATTTTTTCGTTGAATTTACAGGCGATAAGTATTATACTTTTAGCATAACCAACGGTCAGG
>CAVGEP010000217.1:0-3207 GCA_963628105.1 Alistipes communis | reverse complement strand
CCCTACAGTCAACAAACAGATTCACGCTATCCGGAAAAAAGCAAAAATGTATTTTTTCTAATGGCTAATATCTCTAAAAAAAAATGTCCATTGAAAAGTGAGAGGACAAATATCACAACAAGTGATATGGAAACTTAGTCTTATCAGAGCCGCAAGGTTAAGTGTACCTTGACAACCGAATACCCATTCATCAAGCACATTCCTATTGCCATTGCGAAAGCATGAGCCACATCAGCGGCTGCGCCACGATCCGCACTGCGGGGAGCGATACACAGTCGGCTATCACGGGTGGGTGGCTCCCGCCCCGGCAACGACCGGCAATAGGGCTAACGATACTCCCGTCCAGCCACAGTCCGAGCGTGATAAGCGGCATTTCGACCGTGAAGCCGTCGCAGGCAATGGGGGCGGTTGCGAGAGAACCTCGTGAGGGTGAAATTCCCGTGGAGCCGACAGCCATCGGCCGCTTGATGACTTCCCAATAGAAAATCGGGGTGTCGAGGACAAATTGATTTTCTTCAAAATACTACGGTCAAGCGGCGGGACGGGTCTGACGAAACGGAGAATGTTTTATCTCTCACCGACCTCAATTCTGTTCTGACGCTTGACCTCTACATAGGCGGAAACGCCTAAATACACAAAGGAGGTCATCACAGAATGAACCACACATATTTGCGCGGCGATATGTATTACGCCGATCTGGGCCGGGGCATCGGCTCTGAACAGGAGGGCTATCGCCCCGTCGTGATCATCCAGAACAATGTCGGGAACAAACACAGCCCCACGGTTATTATCGCTTCCATCACAAGTCAAACCGGCATGAAATCCAAGCTCCCCACCCACTACTACATCAATGCCGAGGACGGCTTGGAACTGCCCTCCATCGTCCTGCTGGAACAGCTGCGTACCGTCGACAAGCGCCGCTTGGGCAACTTCATCGGGCATCTGTCCGAAAAGCACATTTGCGGCATCAACCATGCGCTGGCGGTCAGCATCGGTCTGATCGAAAGCGTCCCGAAAAAACTGATCCTCTGCCTTTGCAGCACCTGCGCCGATAACTTCTACGGCACGGGTGCTTATTATTTGCGCAGGATCAACCCTCACCAAACGGCAAAAGACACCTGCACCTACTGCAACAGCCGAAAAGGGTTCGACTATGAACTGATTCAAAAAAGCAAGTAGGAGGAAAACGATGGCGCAAAAAATCAAAATTGAAAAGGATAAAATCCATGTCGCCGTACTTCTGATAGAAATTCTCTTTGAAAAAGGGCTTGTGAACCGTCAAACCTATATCAATGCGAAAAAGCACACGGGTTCGCACATTTCACATTCAGCCCTTCCAGCAGTAAAATAAAGATACCAAACCAAGGAGGTATGTTTATGTATCAGACAAATACGGTGTTCAAAATTCCAAACACCTTCGTTTTGGATCGAAACAGAGAACGCAGAGCCGTTTTCTATGGTCGGGTTTCCACGGAGCACGAGGCACAGTTGGCGGCCTTGGAAAACCAAATGCAATGGTACGAAGATCAAGCAAAATACCACCCGAACTGGACGGTACTTGACAAATATATTGATGAGGGTATCACGGGTACGCAGGCAAAAAAGCGCCCCGCATTTATGCAGATGATTGAAGATGCAAAACAAGGTGATTTCGACCTGATCGTCACCCGTGAGGTTTGCCGTTTTGCCCGCAATACGGTCGATACGCTTGTTATGACGCGAGAATTGAAGAACTACGGCGTAGAGGTCTATTTCGTCGAGGATAATATCTGGACGATGGACGGCGATGGTGAGCTGCGGCTGACAATTATGGCAACCCTTGCCCAAGAGGAAAGCCGTAAAATCTCCGAGCGTGTCCGTGCCGGGCAAAAAATCAGCCGTGATAACGGCGTGCTGTACGGCAGCGGCAATATCATCGGCTATGACCGTGTAAACGGAACTTATGTTATCAACGAAGATCAGGCAGAAACCGTCCGAATGATTTTTGACCTCTATTTGGAGGGGCTGGGCGAAACAAAGATCTGCAAAGAGCTTTGTCGCCGACAGCGGAAAGACGGTCACGGTAATGTAAGCTGGAGTGTTTCAAAAATCAGCCGCATTTTAAGAAATGCAACCTACATGGGGTACAAATGCTATCTGAAATCATACAGCAACAACTACTTGGAACAGAAGCGCATCAAAAACCTTGATGAAAGCACTTATCTTTATGTAAAGGGTGATTTTGAGCCGATCATCCCCGAAGAAGTCTTTAAGCGGTGTGAGGAAATTCGGAAAACCCGAACGGCCAAAATGATCGTCAACAAAGGCGAGCGCACCTACGGTAAGCGGGCATCCCAAGATGTTTGGCTGCGAAAGCTCCGCTGCTCCTGCGGTTCAACTTTCCGAAAAAACAAGTGGCGCACCAATCAGCGCGGCGATACGGTTTACGGTTATCAGTGCTACAACCAAGTCAATAACGGCAGCAAGGGCTTTCGGGAGAAAAACGGTTTAGATACGGATGGCTACTGCGATATTCGCATGATTGGCGACTGGAAGCTCGACCTTATGGCAAAGAAAATATTTGAGGTCATTTGGACGGACAGAAAGGAAGATGCAAAACTGGCATATAAACTGCTCCGTGAGTGCTATCAAGCGGACGCAAGCAGAAATAAGGCCACGATTGCCGCCGTGCAAGGGAAAATCAGCCGGGCAACGGGACGAATGGAGAATCTGATCGCCATGCGTGCAGACGGTGAGATTTCAAAAGAGCAATTTCAAACCTTGCGGCAAAAAGCCGAAACTGAGCTTGCAGCCTTGAATGAAGAGCTTGGCAGATTAAATACCGCATTTGATGATGAAACGGAAGCCCTTGATATGGCGGCAATCGAAGCTGCCCTCGATTCCATGCTCGACTTTTCCGGTCCATCCATCGACAGCAATATAATTGAGAAATTCGTATGCCGTATTACTCCCGTTGATAACGGTCACTACCGTTGGGATCTGAACTTCGCACCGAATAAAAAACAAGCCATTATCGGCGCTATTGAGGGGAGAAAAGGAAAAGCCAGCGTGGAGATAAAAGAATACGGTGAGGATTACGAGCATCCTCACCGTACATACGATAGGTCTATTCAGTTTTCCGCTGACGGGACGATAGCCTACTTTTCTTTAATAGCAGCCTGTGCGGCGGCGAGGCGGGCGATGGGAACGCGGAAGGGTGAGCAGGAG
>CAVGEP010000216.1:0-3209 GCA_963628105.1 Alistipes communis | reverse complement strand
ATTTTTTATCGCCGCTCGTGTCTCACTTGCGGCGACTCGATGTACTATACAGGAAGGCAGCAAAAGTGTCAAGCGCTTTTTTGTTTTTTATTTTTCAAAAAATCCGGGTAAGGCCGATCAGATATGTGCGTAGCCACCAGTTTGTAAGATTTTTTCTTTTATGGTCTCCACCTCTGTAAAGCCTTGCGCTGTAAGCTCTAAGGCTGTTTCTGCCAAAGCATTTTCAAATTTGTTTGCCAATGCATCAAAGTGCTTTCCCGCAATATTCTTGCCCAGTCCAGCCGCCGAAGCAGATGCCAAAAAGTCTTTTTCATTAATCTGGTCAATGTTTCTCTTACCGTCAATACCAATGGCCATTTCCCGGTTGCTGCCAGGATATATAGTCGTACTAATGATATCGTAAGCCGGTGCCAGCTTCACCTCTGTCAGATTTGGAGAATATAGCAACGAAAGATTTTTTATATGATTATCTGTGTTGCCGACAAGGAAATCATAGATCAAAACATCCCATAATTTAAGTTGGTCCTTGATTGGATTTGACACATATCCTCTTAGCAATTTAAAAATCTCAGGCAAATATTGTTTATCTCCGATTTCGTATTTGTCTTTTCCGGCTATTCCTAGCGCCTGTGCCAGATCTTCCTGATGTAAGCGATTGGGTTTTGCAATTCCATCAAGATTGTTTTGCAAAGAACCTGAAAATATCCGGTCATACCTCTTTGTTGCAAATAATATCTCCGAGTCTTTTCCAGAGCCCGTATTCAGGATAAAGCTCTCCGGTATTTCGATTCCTAATTTCTTTGCTGTCAGTAAAGACATCTGCTCATTCGTAACAATCCCTGACAGCCGGACATGACTTTGCTTTACAATATGGGTGCTTGGAGCATTCCCAATCGGCTGATACCACCTATCATTTGCCGCATCAAAATACAGACCAACTTTTCCGGAAGCCCCTGTCAAAGATAAGTGCGCCGAAGTGACAATTTCTGTTGATTTCGAAACGCCTTCTTTTGCCAGAGCCTTAACTTCATCCAATGACAGCAATTTGTACGATGCCATCCGCGACTCGTTTTTCTCTTCTGAGATACGCAGCGCCCCTAAGCACTCAGACCCCAGAACCGACAAAATTGTCAAGTAGTCCTCTTCTTGCGCGTGAATCCAATTTGCAACAGACTTTCTTGCAAACCCTTCCGGGAGAAGTCCCTCGAAAAAATTCTTGGTTTGCTCAGCGGTAAATGCCTCCGATGATATAGGCAGGCTGATTGATATGGGAGGATATTTCTCTGATAGATATTCTCTGTCATAAGAAAAGCAGGCGTCATCAGCAGAATTCCCCGTAATATTTCCTGCAAAAACGCTATTTCCATTAATTTCGATAAATACGTACAATGTTCTCATATTTCGCTCCCACGATTGCTAATTTCCAGAGTTAAACCTAATAGCTGCAGAAGAAAAAGTGCTTTCCCTAATTCTGTTGTTTCTTTTCCATTTTCCAAATTTGAAATAAAGCTTGCACTGATTCCGCTATATTCCGACAATTGCGCTTGTGTGTATCCAAGCTTTTTTCGTTTGTTCCGAATATAGGAGCCGAGTTCCGATACAGATGTAACTCTCATTTCCTCACCTCATTGCCGTACGGCTATTATTTTTTATTTTTATTATAATATAGCCGTACGGCTACGTCAATTTTCTGTCTCATTTTTTGTAGTCGTACGGCTATATTTCACCAATGTATTTTATTTTATAATTATTTAGCACCACAAAAAAATCCGCTGGTTCTGTATCCTCGTTTCATCTGCAATATACTGAACTGCAGCGCATCTATCGTACCTCTTCCTTTTACAAGGTCTGCGGCGCACTGCAATACAAGCCGCTTATCTTCAGGAACTTCGTCCCAGTCCGCCTTTTCCAATTCAACAATCGGAATATGCTCGTGGCTGAATTCGCCGCCCTCATCCATAAACTCAACCAGCTCCACATCGTCCGGTACGCAGCCCGTTCTCTGGAGAATCCGCGCATTCTGCTCTTCCCGATCCGGAAAAATATGGATGATACCGTAAGCATTTCTCCATCTTCCATAGGCATTCTGCACCTTAATGATATCTCCGTTCTGAAAACAAATCGGGAAGTCCGCGAAAATGTTTTCAACATACTCGACTGCCTCCGAATACATAGCATATTCCGGCTTGTCCGGGCCGCCTTCATTATCCATATGATCCAGATTTCTCAGCCTGCCATCAGCGCCATAGTAAAAAGTCTGCTCGTCGGTTTCCCCAGGATAGCCGTCCTTCAGAATTTCACCTTCTACGCGAAGCAGCTCTTCTTCTGTCAGCGGCTTAATGCAATGTCTTCGGATCGTAAATTCCTGGCCGGTTTTCCTGCCGAATCGCTCCGCCACTCGAAGAGAGGAATAAATTCCCATTTCCTCCCACCGGAAATCGTCATCCGAATCGCGTATCTCAAGAAGATACACCGTATCCGGCCGCTCCCGCAGCTCCTCTTCTAGAAATTTCGCCTCGTAGTCAACAATGCATGCCAGCACCTTCCGAAGAACCGGTTCCGTTTGGTCAGACGCAAGCAGCGCCCTGTAGCCGGCCCGCTTGTCATCGAAGGAGTTACGCGAAATGCAAATCAGTTTTGCCTGCTGGCGGGCACTCAGTTCTATCTGGCTCTCCTGCAGGAATTTTTTATAGGTTTGTGATGGAATAAATGACCCAAAGTTGATCATAGTATGATCCTTGCTCATGGCAATCACTTTCGTTTCTCTTCAAATAAATCACAGGAAATCCAGCAATCAAAGAAAGAGCCCATTGCTCAAGCAATAGGCCCTCTCCAAGCATATAATCAACGAACATTTTTTATTTGAATGTTTCTAACATACGGATACTTACTTTCAACTTGTGCAATTGCCCCTTGATCCGACAAAGCCTTGACTGTGTATGTAGTCGCCGACCAACGCTTTCCATCTCTTGAATACTCAAAGTGAATAGTAAAAGTTTTCATATTCCTTTTCCTCCTTTCTCCCGGATTAATTACTCTAAATTCCAAATTCTTTCATATACCTCATAGCTCTCTCGCAGCCATGCGCAACTCCATCTTTAATTATTTTTGCACCCAACTCTTTATTTTGATCTTCGTATATGCATTTCCCTAGAAATGCAGTGTTCTCATTGTTACATTTCTTTTGGTAAGCATTCATTATCCACTTG
>CAVGEP010000215.1:0-3225 GCA_963628105.1 Alistipes communis | reverse complement strand
CGCACACTTGGAAAAAGGCGGCGCTGCCTACGTGTTCCATGCCGATACCGAAGGCCTCAACTTTAGAAAAGCCTTCATTGATGCAGGCTTTCATCTCGCAGGCTGCTGCATCTGGGTGAAGAACTCCCTGGTGCTTGGAAGAAGCGATTACCAGTGGCAGCACGAGCCAGTGCTTTACGGATTCCTTCAGAACGGTAAGCATCCGTGGTTTTCGGATCGCAAGCAGACCACTATCTGGAACTTCGATAAACCAAAGCGCAATAAGAATCACCCGACTAGCAAACCACTGGATCTTTTGTCTTACCCACTTGGCAACTCCACTCAGGAGAATGCCGTGGTCATCGATACCTTTGGCGGTTCCGGCAGCACGTTGATGGCCTGCGAGAAGAGTAACCGCATCTGTTGCACCATGGAGCTTGACCCGAAGTACGCCTCGGTCATCCTTCGCCGGTACGTAGAGGACGGCGGGAGCCCTGATGAAGTGTCCGTTGTAAGGGACGGAAAGACCTACCTTTACAAGGACCTCGTGAAGGAAATCGAGACCCCGGACGAGGTGTAAAGTACACGGTTTCTGGGCTAAAAATTGTTGGATTTATCTGCCTTCATAGGGTTGCTATTAATCGACACCAGAGTGATATATGTACGTACCAAATTGAAGGAGGTAAATTAAAATGACAAAACACTTTAACGTAAGCGGCAAAGACCGCAAGAATCTGGTCAGCGCTATCGCGGAGCACCTGGGGCTGGAAGCAAAGTACCTGGGTCTTCCAAGCTGCGCCTACGAGATTGGAAGCTACACGGTTTCCAAAGACGGTACCCTTTCTGGGGAGGAAGAAAACGAGGAGCTCCTGCAGGCACTTGAGGTCGCCGGGTTCCATTCTAAGGAGGAAACTCCAAGCGAAGAACCGCAGGAAGCCAGCGAGGATGCAGAACCGGATCACCTGACCATCAGCCTTCCAAGAGCCATGTTTGATGAGGCTGCCCTGGAAAACCTGAAGGCGCTGACAGAGGCCAAGGCCACCCTCATGAAGCGGGCCTTTAAAACGGAGAGCCTTGAGATTACGGTGACGGACGAGATAGTTAGCTTCCCATGGTTTGGCCTCGAGGACGCTGATGCCACCCAGGCCTATACCATTTTCATCAAGAAGGTTGCCGAGATGGCCGTAAAGCAGAGCCGGATTTCAGCAAAGGAAAAGGAAATCGTAAATGAAAAGTACGAGTTCCGATGCTTTCTCCTTCGCCTCGGCCTTATCGGAGACGAGTACAAGGCGGCAAGAAAACAGCTTCTTAAAAACCTCTCCGGTTCAGCTGCCTTTAAGTGCGGCCATAAGAAGGGCGGTGAAGAGGCATGATGTTTCCCAGATACGAGCAGGTTCTTGAAATGAGAAAGCAGTACCCGTCCGGATGCCGGGTGGAACTGCTCAAGATGGATGATGTCCAGGCACCGCCCATTGGAACCCAAGGAACGGTCCTCTGCGTTGATGATACCGGCAGTATCATGGTTGATTGGGACAATGGTTCAGGGCTTAATGTGATCTACGGTGTGGACATAGTACGCAAGATATAGTGAGGAACTGCACTATATACACAATATTCAGTGGCGATTCTTGTGTGGTAATCGTATTGCTACATGCGCCATATAGAGCGAATATGGGCATACCAAAACGAAGGAGGGCCAAAGGCCATGACAAAGAACATTTTTGAAGAAGCATACGCAGGAATCCAGGAAGCAAAGAAAGCATTCTATGCAGCAACAGACGAGGCTGGGCAGGAAGCAGCAAGAGTACTTTACAGAGAGGCAAAAGCTCCGCTTGATGGCCTTAACAACATAGAGAAGCGTCTCTGGAACGCCTACGAAACCTCAAAAGACTGCGGCAACGAGTACCTCGACATTAACGACCCAGTTAGCGACGAGGCAGCAAAGGACCTGGTCGAGGGCATGAGAGAGCTCGGACTTGAAGCCTTCACATTCTCCTCTACCTGGAGCAGCGCGGTTGAAACCGCATGGCTTTTCCAGAAAGCCGGCTGCAGCCTCGCAGGACTCATCGAAATTAACAGCCACTACAAACACTTCATGAACGACGAATACGAAAAGGCACACGGCTACCTTTTCAAGCTGAACTAAAAAGAATCAGCAGAATATAAAAAGCTGGATGCAATGATTTGAATTTAAAGCTTTAAAAGGACCGCCCGCAAGGGTGTGTTCCTCGTTATACGATATATTTTGATGACGGTCGCACCGATTGGTGGCGACTTATTTTTACGCCTGGAGGTGAAAAATTGAAACAACTAAAGAAATACATGCCGACCAGGTTCATGGCAGAAGACTCCTACTATGACGAGGACGCTGCGGATTACGCAGTGATGTTCATCGAACAGCTCTGCCATACGAAAGGCACCTGGGCGGGTAAGCCCTTCGAGCTACTGGATTGGCAAGAGCAGATCATAAGAGACCTGTTCGGGATTTTAAAACCCAATGGGTACCGCCAATTTAATACAGCTTATGTAGAGATCCCTAAGAAAAACGGAAAGAGCGAGCTCGCTGCGGCAATCGCTCTTTTGCTTTGCTGCGGAGACGGCGAGCAGAGGGCTGAAATTTATGGCTGTGCGGCTGATAGAGGCCAGGCAACCATCGTCTTTGACGTGGCTGCCGACATGGTAAGGATGTGCCCAGCCCTGGAAAAGAGATGTAAGATCCTCACTTCACAGAAACGGATACTCTACCTGCCGACAAATAGCTTTTATCAGGTGCTGTCGGCAGAAGCTTATTCCAAGCATGGCTTTAACATCCACGGCGTTGTCTTTGATGAGCTTCACACCCAGCCAAACCGAAAGCTCTTTGATGTCATGACGAAGGGCTCCGGTGATGCCCGTATGCAGCCGCTGTATTTCCTTATCACCACAGCCGGAACGGATACGAACAGCATCTGCTTTGAGACCCATCAGAAAGCCAAGGATATCTTAGAGGGCCGGAAAATTGATAAGACCTTCTACCCGGTTATCTATGGCGCTGGGGAAGATGAGGACTGGACGGACCCAAAAGTATGGCTCAAAAGTAATCCTTCTTTAGGAGAGACGATTGGTATGGATAAAGTACAAGCAGCCTGCGACTCTGCAAGGCAAAATCCCGGTGAAGAAAATAGCTTCCGGCAGCTAAGGCTCAATCAATGGGTAAAGCAGGCGGTTCGCTGGATGCCCATGGAAAAGTGGGATGCCTGCGCATTT
>CAVGEP010000214.1:0-3225 GCA_963628105.1 Alistipes communis | reverse complement strand
AAGAAGAAAAGGGAAAGGAGCCTGCCCATGAATAAGATTTACGATGACAGTGCCGCAAGAGAGAAGATTCGGACGAATATAAACGAAAACTACTTTGTCGAAGCCGGCGCAGGCTCCGGCAAGACCAGCGTTCTGGTTGATCGCATGGTTCGCATGGTAGAAGAGGGCCTTGATATCAGCAGGATTTCCGCCATTACCTTCACCAAAGCGGCGGCAGCGGAGTTCTACGCCCGCTTTCAGAAGAAACTTTCCGAATCCGCCAGCCCTAGCGCAAAGAAGGCTCTCAAGGACATTGACCTTTGCTTCATGGGAACCATAGACTCCTTTTGCAATATGGTTTTGTCCGAGCATCCGGCGAAGGCAGGGGTGCCATCTGACGCTGCGGTTATCTCCGATGAAGAGCTGATGCGGCTATACAAGCGGGAATATCAGAGAATCCAAAGCAGCGCTTACGGCAGCGAGCTTAAGGATAAATGCCTGAAATTCAAAAATCTTTTCTATAACCACGAGGAAATTTTCTTAAAGACCATCCGTAAACTTGCGGATAACAAAAATGCCGAATTTGTAGTAACTCCTTTTGACGGTGAAAGCATCGACAAGAAGTTTGCTCACCAAAAAAAAGAAATTACATCCATTTTTAGGGCTTTGCTGGATAATCCCCAGGCGCGACCTGTATCTGCCACGGTAGAGGTGAATAAGGCATGGGACGCGCTCCTTAATGACTCAAAGGCGCTCTTTGAATCCTGGGATGACAACCTTTCCGGGGTATTCAGAACATTGAGCAAGCTGGAAAAAATCCGCCTTGCCCCCGAATTTGATATTCTCCTTCTGGGCCCGGGCTATGACAAGTATTTTGTTGAAAAAATTTCACCGAAAAAAGGCCTTGAATATTACAAAATCGATCCCGAGGGAGATGTGCTTCTTGTAAAAACGCTCAAAGCGCTGGCGGTCAGAATCGCCACAGACTTTGCAATTTCTGCCGAAAAGGTCATTTCAGATACCCTGAGAAGCGAGGGAAAGCTCACTTTCAGCGACTACCTCATCTATCTTCGGGATATGCTGCGAGAGGACGCGGCTATGGGCGGGAAGCTCATAAGCCACATATATAACCGTCACAGCTATTTCCTCATTGACGAGTTTCAGGACACGAACCCGATACAGGCGGAGATATTCTTCTATCTCACCGCAAAGGAGCCGAAAGCAGGCTGGAAAGAATGCAGACCACGCAAAGGTTCCCTCTTTATCGTAGGCGACCCCAAGCAGTCCATCTATCGCTTTCGGTCTGCCGATGTGTCATCGTTTTTGAGAGTGCGGGATTTGTTTGAAAATCCGGAAATTGGCGAAGTTTTGTACCTTACACGGAATTTCCGTTCCAGCGACATCATGTGCGCTTACTTTAACGATGTATTTACCGGGCTTCTTCCTTGCGATACGGATATTCAAAGCAAGTTCAGCAAGATTCCGCTCGGCGAGAAAAAGCCCTACACCGCAAGTCTTGGGGGCGTATATAAATACGAGGCTGTCGCAAAGGCAGACAGAGAGCCTGCGGATGTGGCAAGAATCATATCCGGGATCATCGGCAGCGAAGACATCACCATTCAGGACAGAGATGAGGGCGGCCAGGCGTGCCCTCCGAGAAGAATAAGCTACAGCGATATCATGCTGATTACTCCAAACAAAAGTCGCCTTGCAGGCTTTATGAAGGAGTTTAACAAGGCAGGGATTCCATTTAGAGTCGAGGGAAAGGTTATCTTTAGCGACTGCCCTGCCCTTTCCGCAATTTCTAAGCTTTTTGGTGCTGTGGCAAATCCATATGACAAGGCGGCTTCCTTTGCCGCACTTAACTTGACCAAGGGCTTTGGGGGTAACATCACAGCTGAGGGCCTTGCGGAATACCACCGCTTAGCATTGCAAATGTCCTCGGCGGCTGTGTTTAATATGCTTCTGGAAAAAGAACGGGTCTTTGAGAGAGTCGGAACCGCAAATGCCGAGTATGTGTATTTTGCAATGGAGCTTCTCAGAAGCGAGGAAACAAACGGCGGTGTCACATCCCTCATCGAGGGCGCGGAATTTATACGCTCGCTTCTCATCGATGAGTCTAAGCTGGAACGCTGCGTGCAGCTAAAGCAGGACGCAAACTGCGTCCATATCGCAAACTTGCATAAGGTAAAGGGCCTCGAAGCCCCTGTGGTAATCCTTGCGGATCCGTCAACTATAACAAGAGGTCCTGACATTAGAATCGACTATACCACCGATCCGCCGAAGGGCTGGATTTTCGGTCTTGGGGATTCCGGGAAAACAAGTACCGATGAATTTGAAGAGGAAGCATTCCTCGAAAAGGCTGTCCTTGCGGCTGAAAAGACAAGGCTTCTTTATGTGGCTGTAACCAGAGCCGCAAGCGCTCTTATCGTAGCAGACTATGCTAATGAAAAAGGCAAAAGGCTTGATTCCGGCATGTGGAAAGCTCTCATTGATGAAGGCACCCCCGATATATTCGAGAATCTTGAATTTGCTGCGGCTTGCGAAAAAGAAAAGGAAACCCTCGATGCCGCTGCTCTCCGTGAAAAGGCTGAGGCCGAGAGCCTCCTGAATAACCGGGAACCTCGGGAAAAGAGCTACGAGATTCTTCGCCCAAGCAAAGTTACGATTGCAAGCAGGTTCTCGGAAGAGGAAGAAGAATATGACGAAGAGCTTTCATCTAAGAGTTCTAAGAGCGCATCCGCTAAGAAAGAAAATCCGGCACTTGTGGGCACAATGATCCACAAGATGATGGAAGCCCTTGTTTCAAGCCGCGGAAAGGCTGACCTTAAAGCCCTTTGCAAGGAAATTTCAAACTCCTACGACCAGGCGAAAGACCCTGCCGCATACATGAATCTTCTATACAAAGCGGGAGAAACCATACTTTCCGGCGGATATGAGCAAGGAGGCGATGTTCCAAAAGACATTTTAGCCGAGCTTTTAGCAGCCGATGAGGTTTACTGCGAAGTTCCCTTCTGCCTTGCAAGCACAGATGAAAGAGAGGAAAAGCATAGCATTGCAAACGGCGTAATCGATGCGGTCTATCGAAAAAACGGCCTTTGGCACATCATAGATTACAAAACAAATGCCGATGCCCATGGCCTTGCCGATGAATATGCCGGACAGCTCAACGCTTATGTCGAAGCCTTCAAAACCCTCACCGGCTGCGATGCCGATGCAAAGATCTATCACATAGCTGTATAAGCC
>CAVGEP010000213.1:0-3245 GCA_963628105.1 Alistipes communis | reverse complement strand
AAGGCTTCTTTTACATTTCGTGCGAACCGGGACACCGATTTTGTAATGATGAGGTCCAGTTGATGTAATTCGCACATGCGGATCATCCGTTGGAACTCGGGGCGGTTTTGAGCTTTCATGCCGCTGATGCCTTCATCGGCGAAAATCTCAACCATGTTCCACTCGTTCTTTTTCTTCTTTGCGAGTCTGTTATAACGGTTAATCTGTGTCGTGTAAGAGTTTAATTGATCCGCAGAGGAGGAAGAAACTCGACAGTAGGCCGCCACGCGCAATAACTTGATTCCTTGCCTTGATATCGGGGATATCAGCATCGGCTTTGCCATCGTTTTCTCTCCTTTCCTTGGTGGGGGAGGTTGCGCATACATTTTATGCGCAACCTCTTTTCAACACAACATTATATCCATAGAACCGCACAAGTCCAGCGAAATCCTGATATTTTTCAAATTTTTCAGTCTGCGAGTATAATGAAAGAGCACCACCCTTGCAGATAGCGCTCTCTGCCGATATTATTCGTGTTATGCGAGACTTTCCAGGAAGTCAATCGCTTCGTATACAGTAGAAAAAGTCAGACAGTTTGTGCATAGCCATCTGTTTCTCTCATCTGTGTCATCAAGCCCCGGCAAACCGTCTTGCAGAAGGAATGATACGGTCTGTTTGGCATTGATAACGGCGGTAGGATAATGCTCGGCAATTTTTGCAGTCGAAACAAAGTCACCCTTTTGATATGTCGGCTCTTTGCGCACAAGTCTTGTCAGCATTTCCTTTTTCTCTGCTTCGGTCTGAACGGGAGGTGCGAACAT
This sequence comes from Alistipes communis, assembly GCA_963628105.1. GTDB lineage: Bacteria > Bacillota > Clostridia > Peptostreptococcales > Anaerovoracaceae > CAG-238. Next base: position 2,445 of record CAVGEP010000213.1, on the reverse strand, counting down.
TTCGTAGTGAAGCATCAGCCAATACTCAATACATCCGGATGTCATCAAAAGACGAACTTTTATGTTTGGTCTTTTGCGAAGTCTGCGGAGCCGCTTTATGATCTCGAGCCTGCTGTCCCACTTTGGTATATCCTTTGTTTCAACATCAAAGAAAAACCAAATTTCATCGGTTTCCTCTGTGTAATCGCTGTATCTTTTATCCTTTTTGAATTTGCTGTCCGCTTCTTCAAACAGGTTCGTTGAGCAATTGAATTTGAAAGCCGCGACATCCGAGAATTTCTTTTTCAAAAAATCCATGTATGCCCGTTCGCTTTCGCCTTCACAAAAGACAACAATGTAGGGCTTCTGCTTTCTTAATTGACGAGGCATTATTCCACCTCCTCAATTTCAATATCCGGAGTTGCACCGTACTTCCCGACAAGATATCCTTTTCGGATGTTATCCGTTGTCCTTGTTGCAAAATCACTGATGCTGTACAATTCGGATGCACCATCATTATTCCGCTTATCCGCGAAATACAGTTGATCCTTACGCAACAGTTCCATATTCATCAGTTCTGTGTTGTGCGTAGTAAAGATAATCTGCGCACCGTTTGGATTGCTGTTTTTGCTTTGGAATTTTGAGATGATATAATTCACAAGGACAGGGTGCAGTTCGCGTTCTATTTCATCAGCGAGTAATACACCGCCGTTCTGTAGTGCAGATTCTATGGCGGGTGCTAATGACATCAGTTTTCTTGTTCCGTCCGATTCGTCAGAAAGGTCCAGAGAATACAGAACTCGTTCTCCGTTTTTGTTTTCGCCCGGATGCTTTGCCTTTGCCGTAACTTCGCCCATTCTGAGTTTTACTTCCGAATTGTTTGATGTTTCGGACAGGGCATGCATGAATTGCGTAAGAGCTGCTCTGATGCCTTCGGGAACATTCGCAGGGAATGATTCGTCATCCTTGATTTCTTTACTGTCAAACTCGAATTGCATATCTTCTATGCCAAGGTCGGCGGTCTTTGCATATTCGGTTATGGCTTTTAACATATTCTTGTCTTCCGAATATTCAAGAAGCTGTCTTGGAATATCTGTATAATCACGCGAGAAGAATATGCAGTCTCTGAACCATCGCATTGCGCCGATACAGGCAGCGTCGTTCATCGTGCAGGCTACAGAGAAAAATAACTGATTTGCAGCCACCATTTCACCGATCATGCTTCGCTTGGCTTTATCCTCGGTAAAGTTGAATTTTTGACCGTCTCTTAAGAAAACGACCGCCTTCTGTCCTTTGGGTGCATGATACAGGTATTCACTGACAATCGAATCTCTTGTTGCAGAAAATCCGTACCAGTATTTAATCCCGTTTTGTACATAGATAAACTCGAATGAGGTCGGCTCGGATTTAGAATAATCGTTCAAGCCAAATGGCATAACCGGTATCTCGGCTTTTTCGTGCTGTGTTCGCTGCGCATTTCGGATAAACTGTACCGCAAGCCAAAATGCCCTGATAACATTACTTTTGCCGCCACCGTTTTTTCCGTAAATCGCAACTCCCGGAAGCAATTTTGTACTTTTCTCTTGAATTAAACAATTCTTAAAGGTGCTAAGTCCCGTTGCTTCCATAGAAAGTACGGCTTCATCTCGAAAAGATCTGTAGTTTTTAAATCTGAATTCAATCAGCATATATTACACCTCTGCTTTCTCAACTGTAGTATACCACATTTTTTAGAGAAATGCAACTGATAAAATCAAGAAATTTGATTTTTTAGTCTTGATTTACTCTCGATATGACTTGCTGCGCAGAGCAGAGGTGCAAAATATGCCGCGCCTTGCCGAATTATGCTGATATCAATCCGCAATAATTATATCGGCACCGGTAAGTTTCTTATAGTATTTTTTCGCTCTGCTGTACTCCCGGATACTGATTTTGCCGTCATCACGAAGGCTTTTCAGTATGGCGATAATCCGAAGGAAGTTTGCGGACTTGGTCTGTTTCTCTGCTATCATTTCCTGTTCTCCTTCTTTTCTCCGTAGTATTCTTCGTCCTTAACGCCTCTCATGAAGCACTCAATATCTTGAGTAGTGTCCACCTTGGGGAACTTATGAAGGGCTTGTCCGATTTTACCGGAGTAGGACTTCGAGATGGCTCTCGGGTCCAGAATGGACACGACACCGGTATCGCTTTCACAGCGAATGAGTCTTCCCACGCCCTGACGGAGTTTGATCAGCATATTGGGGGTGCAGTATCTGTCTACGAAATCTCCGACGCTGTCGCAGTTATTCTTCTTTTCCTCCATGAGAGCGCTTCTCATCGGGAATGGCAACCGAACAATAATTACGGATGAAAGACAGTCGCCTACACAATCAACTCCTTCCCACATAGAGCCGGAAGCAAAAAGTATGCTCGATGTGGTGATGGTTACGGGCAGGTTCTGTCTGTAAGTAATGCCGTTGTGGTGTT
>CAVGEP010000212.1:0-3245 GCA_963628105.1 Alistipes communis | reverse complement strand
GTCTGTTATCATAATTGTCGTGGGTTTGGAACTGGGGAAAGGTTCAGTCGAAAAGATCCTTGCCCCAACGCCGACGGAATTCAGCCCGGCGGTGGTAATCGTGCTGGTGCTTGCGATTGTAATTAAAATCTGGCAGGCGAGCTTTAATATTTCCGCAGGAAAGCGCATCAACTCCATGACCCTTGCGGCAACGGGGGCAGACAGCCGAAACGATGTGATTGCAACGACTGCTGTACTTATCAGCGTGATTGTCGGTCATGTTTTCGATGTGCAAATCGACGGATATATGGGGGTTCTCGTGGCGCTGTTTATCGTCTGGTCGGGAATCGGACTTGTCAGAGAGACAGTTAGCCCGCTGCTGGGGGAGGCTCCGGATCCGAAAATGGTGAAAGAAATCGAAGATATTGCAAACAGTCATGAAGGAGTTCTGGGCTTGCACGATCTTGCGGTGCATAATTACGGTCCGGGAAAGGTTTTTGCCTCGCTGCACGTAGAAGTGGACGCGGCGGTGGACGTGATGATCAGCCACGATTTGATTGACAATATCGAACACGAAATCGCGAAGCGACTGAATATCCACTGTACCGTGCATATGGATCCCATCGATTTAAGCGACCCGAACCGGGAGCCGCTGAAGCATATTCTGCTGGAAACGGCAGGAACGCTTGCGGGAGTTCAAAACTTCCACGACCTTAGAATTGTGCCGGGACCCACCCACACGAATGTGGTTTTCGATGTGGCGCTTACGGCGGACTGCAAGCTGTCAAACGAGGAAATCGAGGAAACCTTTGCAGAGGCGATTTCTGCCTATAACCCGCGCTTCTTCACTGTTGTGGAGTTTGACCGGGCTTATGTGGAGTGAGATGTGAAAACAAAAGTGCTTCTCACACTCGCCGGACTCTCACCGCCTTTTTATTGTCGAAATACTTGTTTTTCCCTTCGGTTTGGATTAGAATATAGATAGAATCCGCGACAAGCAAGGAGGTTCACTATGTTTCATGATGTTGTGCAGGTTGTACCAGACAGGAATTACACAGTATATGTGTACTTTGATGACGGAAAAATCGTGAGATATAACGCAATGCCTTTGCTCGGAAAGAAGGCTTTTGAGCCACTGAAAAATCCGGATTTTTTTATGAAGGCATGTACCGTTATGAACGGAACGCTCGCATGGGACGTTTCAGGCAGGCGTGACTGCCGCGTTTGCCTTGACATAGATCCGGAAACATTGTACGAGTTGGAGCATATCGCAGAAACACCGCAGAGAGATCACGGGTATGCTATGTAAGAAAAAGCAGAAGGCAGTTTGCCCACACGGAACGACCCGCACGGAGCCGCCTGCAACGCGGGGCAATCCTTCATCTACACGATTTTTGTCGTCCAGTCTTCCACATTCCAAACATCGGTAACGAAATCTTCATAGAAAAGGGGGTCGTGGGAAACCAGCAAGATGGTACCCGGGAATTCCGTCAAAGCGCGTTTCAACTCCTCCTTTGCGTCCACATCTAGGTGATTCGTCGGTTCGTCCAGCACCAGCCAATTGTGTTCCCGGTTCATGACGATGGCAAGGCGCACCTTGGCGTTTTCGCCGCCGGACAGCACCCGCATCTGACTGGTGATGTGTTCGTTGGTCAGCCCGCATTTTGCAAGACAAAGCCGTACTTCCCGATTTTCCATGGAGGGAAACTGCGCCCAGAACGTGTCCAGGGCGGTTTCCGAAGAATCCCGCGCCGCTTCCTGCTCGAAATAGCCCGGGAAAAGATAGTCCCCGAGGTTAACCTCGCCGCTAAGAGGCGGGAGCTTGCCGAGAATGGTCTTTAAAAGCGTGGATTTGCCGAGACCGTTGGTGCCAACGATCGCCACCTTTTGCCCCCGTTCCAGCGCAAAGGATACCGGCTTTGTAAGAGGCTCGTCCTTGCTATAGCCGATCACCAAGTCCTTTGCTTCCACCACGAAGCGGCTTGGGGTGCGAGCCATGAGGAAATGAAATTCCGGTTTGATTTTTTCGGTGGGGCGTTCAAGAATTTCCATCTTGTCCAGCTGCTTTTGGCGGGAATTTGCCATACCACGGGTGGCAACCCGCGCCTTGTTTCTTGCGATAAAATCCTCAAGCTTTTCGATCTCAGCCTGTTGCCTCTCGTAAGCCGCCTTTTCCTGCGCCTTTTGGATATCGTACATTCGACGGAAATTCTCATAGTCGCCGGTGTAGCGAGTGAGATTGCCGCCGTCAAGATTATAGATTACATTCACTACGGAGTTCAAAAATTCCATGTCGTGGGAAACGAGAATAAAAGCATTCTCGTAATTTTGCAAATATCCGGTGAGCCATACAATATGCTCATGATCCAGATAATTTGTGGGTTCGTCCAGGATCAAAATCGACGGATTTTCCAGCAAAAGCTTCACCAGCAATACCTTGGTGCGCTGACCGCCGGAAAGGTCGCTTACATCTCTGTCCAGACCGATATCCCGAAGCCCAAGACCTCCCGCAACTTCGCTGATCTTAGCATCCAGCTGATAGAAGCCGCTGTATTCCAGGATTTGCTGTATCTCGCCGGCATCCTCCATCATTTCGTCCATCTTGTCCGCGTTTTCGGGAAGCGCCATATCCTCGTAAATCTTGAGCATTTCTTTTTCCAGCTCATACATATGATTGAAGGCGGTACGAAGAACCTCCCGAATGCTCGTGCCCTTTTTCAGTACCGAATGTTGGTCCAGATACCCTACCGTCACATGGCGCGACCAAGCGATATTCCCGGAATCCGGCTGGATTTTGCCGGTTATAATATTGAGGAAAGTTGATTTTCCCTCGCCGTTGGCGCCGATCAGGCCGATATGCTCGCCTTTGAGCAGCCGAAATGAGGCATCTTCCAAAATTTGCCTTGCGCCGAAGCCGTGTGTTACATTTTCTACCGTGAGTAAACTCATGCTTAATCGAAACTCCTTTTGTCTGATTTCTTAACTAAGTAGGTGCCGAGGCTTTGGAAAACCTGAACCATGATAATCAGCAGAATTACCGCCAAAATCATCACCAAGGTCTTGTAGCGGTAGTAGCCGTAGTTGATGGCGATTTTGCCAAGACCGCCGCCGCCGATGATTCCACTCATGGCAGAATAACCCAAAACGGTGGTAATTGCAATGGTTGCGTTAGAAAGAAGCGACGGAACGCTTTCCGGAATCAAAACCTTTACGATGATTTGAAACGGAGTCGCTCCCATGCTTTGAGCAGCCTCGATGATGTTTGG
>CAVGEP010000211.1:0-3267 GCA_963628105.1 Alistipes communis | reverse complement strand
GATTTGCGCTACAAAAAGGAAATAGACGTCAACGGCTGGTTTGTAATCGGTCATTACGACATAGATGGCGAGCTCATCAACTTCATGCTGCATTTTCTCTATATGAATCCTCCGGGAGGCTTTCCAAACGGGGTTTCCGGCGGGGTAGACGTAAATGTATCCATGACCAACGAAACCACCGGAGAATATATGTACCACGACGCCTTTTATACCAACGACGAAATTACGGTGGAGGAACGGGAGGGAGGACTGTATTTCAAAACTCCTCACGCGTTTATGGAGGGAACCTTGGATCATTTTCATGTGGAAGGGGCTTTTCCGGAGGGCAGCATTTGCATGGATATGACCGCATACGGCGGAGTTATCTACAACGGCGGAATCGGGACCTTTCCGACCATGTTTGGGGGAATGTTCAACCAGTATTCGGTTCCGAACCTGCGCTCAAATGGTAAAATCACCCTCAAAGGACACACCTACGAGATCAAGAACGGAAAGTCGTGGCTGGACAGACAGTGGCAGAATCAGCCGCCAGGATACCTTGGCACAAGCTGGAAATGGGGCTGGATGGACATCAACCTCGACAACGGCGATGTGATTTCCATGTGGGACATGAGAGGAGTGGATTCCGGCATTCACGGCGCTTGGGCGACGATTTTGCACCCGGACGGGAACCAAACCACCACATGGATGAGGGATTGGCTCGAAGGAGCTTCGGACTTCTGGAAAAGCCCGGAAACAGGCAGAGTAAATCCTACAAAATTTGAGCTTGAGATTCCGGAATTTGATTGCACGCTGGAAGTCGTAACCAGTCCGAAGGAACAGGAAATTGTGGCCACCACACCGCGCAGACACAAATACGAGGGAGCGAGCAAGGTAAGCGGCACATATAAGGGACAAAAGGTCACCGGCTACTGTTATTCCGAGCTTGTGGGAGATTGGCTATAAAAAATGGAAAATGAAAGCAGAAAAAAGAGCTTCGCAATCGGATATTATCAAATAGGAGCATGGTTCACGGTATGGGCAATCTTTACCTTTGTAAACGCGGCGGGGGTAAATGTCTACCGAAATGCCATATGCGATTACTATAATGTCAGCGCGGCGCCACTTCTTGACGGAGCCACCTACGGCGGGTGGATAGGCGGTTTGGTATTCCTGATCATGCCCATGTTTATACGAAGGTTCGGGGCAAAAAAAGTATTGCTTTTCTCGGAGCTTTGCGGAGGAATCGTGTTTGCAATGGTACCCCTGTCGGGAAATGTGATCTGGCTGCAAATGGGAGTATTGCTTTGCGGCGTTTTTGCAGGAATTTACGGAATTAGCACACCGATGATTCTGGTCAGCAAATGGTTTCCTAAGAGGAAAGGAAGCGTTATGGGCATCGTTTCCGCAGGAGCCGTAGGCGCTTCGCTGATCATACTGCCGATTTTCAACCTGATCCTAAAGGCAACAAATGTAAAAATTGCCATGGCATCTGTGGGAGGATTCATGCTTTTGTACGGAATAGTAAATCTTTTCCTTATGAAAGAAACCCCTCAGGAAGCGGGAGTTTTTCCGGACAACAGAGTGCAGGAAACGGCAGCGTTTCCAGAGAAAGAAGAAGCACCGAAACTTTCACCGAGCGGAAATGCAAGAGGCGACATGAGCTATGGGGACGCCTTGAAACAAAGGAGGCTTTGGCTCATCGCCGCAGGCTGGGGATTCATGCTTGTGGCACTGCTGGGGCTTACCTTCATAGGAGTCAGCTATATGCTGGAACGGGGAGTTTCAAACGACACAGCGGTTGCCGCCGTATCCGTGTGCGGAATTATACAGTTTTTTATCAGCCTGCTGTCGGGAATCATGGATCAAAAATTCGGGCCGGTGAAAACTGCCGTGTTCTTTTTCCTGTTTCAGATTACCGGAATGTTGATGGTGAATTTTTATCACGGAGAGAGCAGCTTCGTGGTAATGCTGGGATTCTGGCTGGTTGTGGGAACCTTTGGAACGGCAAACAATTTGGCTTCCTCACAGAACCTTTCCGCGTTCGGAGCCGCAAATTATCCATTAACTTATAATTGTCAGTGCTTTGCAAACAGCGTGATCAAAATGCTGGGAACCTTCATCGCCGCCAGGAGCCTTGTGTGGCTGGGAGATTATTCTCTGGCATACAAAGCCTTTGCAATTGCTCTGATTTTGGGAATAACCTGTATCATTTTAGGAGGAGATAAACCTCAGAAAAAAACGAAAGGAGAGGAAAATGAGTAGACTGCATCTTGCGCCCTTTGAGTATTTTGAGCCTGCGTCGCTGAAAGAGGCGACCGAAACCTTGGCTCAGTATGGGAGCGAAGCGCAAATTATGGCAGGAGGCATTGACTTGATTCCGAGAATCAGACAGGGGTCAATCAATTGCAAGTATGTCATAAACATTCAGAATTTACCGGAATTAAAATATTTTAACTTTGAGCCGGCAAAAGGACTGGAATTCGGGGCTATGGTTACCCTTCACGAACTGGAAACCTCGGAAATTCTCAAAGAAAATTATCCGGAGCTTCAAAAAGCCATTCATCAAATTACTTCAACCCAAACAAAGTACATGGGAACCGCAGTGGGAAATATTGCCCTTGCAACTCCCGCAACCGATGTGGCACCGGCTATGATGGCTTACGACGCGGAGCTTCTGATTGCAGGCCCTGAAGGGGAAAGAAGACAGCTTGTGTCGGATTTCTATATTGACTACCGCAAATCCAGCCTGCAAAAAGGCGAAATTATCAGAGGCGTATTCATTCCGGCAGTGGAGCCGGGCACCGGAGCACGATTTATAAACCGCAACCGTACCCACGGCGATATCGCAAAAATCAGCGTGACCTGCCTGCTTCAGATGGATGGAGATGTATGTAAAAAGGCAAGAATCGGTCTTGGCTCCGTAGCGGCGAAAGCCTTTCGTGACAAAGATGCGGAAGCAGCCATCGAAGGAAAGAAAGTTGACATGGATCTGCTCATCAAGGCTTCCGAGGTAATGCAAAGCAATCTGCACCCAATCACAGACTTCCGCTCCACCGCAGATTACAGACTGGAAGTAACGAGAGTATTGGTAGAGCGCGCCCTTATCAGCGCGTGGGAAAAAGCAAGAGGGGAGGAAGCGTAATGGTTAACTTTGAAAACAAGAGCCAGATCGTAAGTTTTACGGTTAATGGCGAAAAGAGAGAAGTAATTATCGAGGGGCCCCAGGTGACTTTGGCGGAGCTCATCAGAGATAAGCTTTATCTGACAGGCACAAAGGAAAGCTGC
>CAVGEP010000210.1:0-3294 GCA_963628105.1 Alistipes communis | reverse complement strand
AGGAGGTCACACCTGTTCCCATCTCGAACACAGTAGTTAAGCTCCTTAGCGCCGATGATACTTGGTGGGAAGCTGCCTGGGAAAGTAGGACGTTGCCAATTCGAATCGAAAAAGACAGTCATTAGACTGTCTTTTTCTTATGCTTATGGCAGCGTCTCTCCTTTCCGGAAAGTATGGTTTCCTACCGATTTATATATAACCTGTATATAACCTGCGGCGTTGCCGTAAGGTCGGAAACCATGAAACTCGCGAGGCTGTGCTCGCTCGTTATATGGACGTTGCCAATTCGAATCGAAAAAGACAGTCATTAGACTGTCTTTTTCTTATGCTTATGGCAGCGTCTCTCCTTTCCGGAAAGTATGGTTTCCTACCGATTTATATATAACCTGTATATAACCTGCGGCGTTGCCGTAAGGTCGGAAACCATGAAACTCGCGAGGCTGTGCTCGCTCGTTATATGGACGTTGCCAATTCGAATCGAAAAAGACAGTCATTAGACTGTCTTTTTCTTATGCTTATGGCAGCGTCTCTCCTTTCCGGAAAGTATGGTTTCCTACCGATTTATATATTTTCATTTCCTATTTTAGGTTTTCGGGATTCAGGCAGGCAAGCTCATCTATGACAAACAGGCCGTCTTTGCGGATCATGACATCGTCGAACCAGATTTCGCCGCCGCCGTATTCCGGACGCTGAATCATAACAAGATCCCAGTGAACCGCTGAATCGTTGCCGTTAGGGGCGTCCTCATAGCACATCCCCGGCGTAAGATGAAAGCTTCCGCAGATTTTTTCATCGAATAATGTATCCTTCATCGGCTTCAGCACGTATGGATTTACACCGATGGCGAACTCGCCGAAATAGCGGGCGCCCTCGTCGGTGTCCAGTAGCGCATTTATTTTCTCATTGTTGTTTGCCGTTGCCTTGACAATTTTGCCATTTTCGATCTCAAAACGGATATTTTCGTAGGTGAATCCCTGCTCCTCACTTGGAGTATTGTAGGAAATCACGCCGCTGACAGAATCCCGCACAGGAGCCGTGTATACCTCGCCATCCGGAATGTTCCGAAGACCGTCGCACTTGACCGCCGGAATGCCCTTGATGGAAAAGGTTAGATCCGTTCCCGGGCCTACGAGACGCACCTTTTCCGTGCGGTTCATAAGTTCAACCAGACTGTCCATGGCGCGGCTCATTTTCTTGTAATCCAAGGTGCATACATTGAAGAAAAAGTCCTCAAATGCCTCCTGGGACATATTGGCAAGCTGCGCCATAGACGGGTTTGGATATCGCAGGATCACCCATTTGGTGCGGTTTACTCGGTAGTCCAGGGTAGGACTTGTGAGCTTGTTATAAAGATTGAGCTTCTCGGAGGGAACATCGCTTAGCTCGGCGGTATTTTCGTTTCCGCGGATTGCGATGTAGGCATCCATGCCCTTCATTCGATAAAGCTCAAACTCATTGAGAAACTTTAGCTGATCTTCGTCCGCTCCCAGCAGAATTTCCCGCATGAGTCGGCTGTCGCGGGATGTCACAAATGGCTTTGCGCCTAGCCTATAGCAGTCCTTGATGAGATGGCAAACCAGAGGTTTTGCCGCCTCCCCCTCATAGTCGATTAAAACCCTGTCGCCCTTTTGCAGGTCGCAGGAGTAACTTGTAAGCATATTCGAAAGCTTCTTGATTCTCTGATCCATAGTTATTTCACCTCGTCATTTGTTTCTATATAAGTATATGCTAAGTATACCCTAAAATTGCCAAAAAAACCATGGGCAGCGGGGAATTTGCAAATCTGCGGCTTGACGACTTTTCGCCGTAATGTTATGATAATCCCAGCGACAAATTGAGAATATAAGAGCAGGACTTTAGAAAAGATGATGAAGATGAAGAAGATGAAAAAGAAGATTACAATCACTGTGGCAAATCCGGCGGGCAATAAGACAATATTCGTGCATGACAGGTTTGAGCGGGCTGATTATGCCAATGTAGCGGAGCAGCTGCTGGATATGAAAGAATATGCGGCGGAGCAGGTTGCCTTCATCATGGAGGCACCGGAGTGCGGCAGAGCTGACGGCAAGATGGAAATGTGCGGGCTAGAATTTTGCGGCAACGCCACGCGAACTTTTGGGCTGATGGTTGCGAAAAAACTTGGAATCTCAGGGCCAGGCAAGGTGTTTATCGACACCAGCGGGGCAGAGGAAATCCTCACTGTAGAGGTAAATACGGACACAAATTACACGAAGGTCAAGATGCCTGCGCATATCGACATTAAACGATTTGATCTTTCCGAACTTTTCAGCTCCGGACAAAAGAGTATCAAAGCCGTTGATTTCGGCGGAATCCTGCACCTGATCATACCGGATGTTCCTGCGACCCCCGAGAATTTTCAGCGAGTAAAGAATTTTGTCTACGGCAGATTAAATCCCCCGGCGATGGGCGCCATGTTCTATGATACAAAGCGAAAAACCCTTGCCCCGGTGGTATATGTAAAGGACGTTGATAGCACCTACTTCGAAGGCTCCTGCGCCAGCGGAACTGCGGCATGTACGGTCGCTTTCAGCTCAGAAAAACCGGATGGCGATTACACCTTCACATTCCCGCAGCCTTCAGGGACAATCGATGCTTCGGCGGAGGTTCGCGGCGGAAAGGTTCAAGCGGTCTATATCGAGGGACCTATCGACATAGCAGAACCGGTGACGGTCGAGATAGAGCTATAATAGAATAAAGACAGTAGAGATAGGGATATAATGAAATAAAGATGGAACAAACGGCAAAAGATCGCCTATTAGCGATGCATGAAAATGCCACGAAATATCCAGGTGGCAAATGCCGATAATAATTAGGAAAAGAAACAGGATAGGGTAATAATTACGATAATAAGAAATTTTGCTTGAAGCAGGGAAAGATTTGTGGTATAATTCAGTTTGTGCTTGCGGAAATCTCTCAAGATGCAGGCAAGCCGAATTATATGGAGACGTATCGAAGTGGTCATAACGAGCCGCACTCGAAATGCGGTTGTCCGCAAGGGCACGTGGGTTCGAATCCCACCGTCTCCGCCAACAAGCCCTTGAGAATCACTGCTTCCAAGGGTTTTCTTGTATTTAGGCAGAGGATACAGACGATAATATTTGTGGAAAGAGAGGACGCAGCATGGCGCTTGAAAACAAATTGGGACTTGAAAGCTCCGCAGACCTTGCTCGTGAGGAAGAACGAATCAGCAAGAAAAAAGCGCTTGAACTTTTTGAAAACGGGGTGCTCGATCAATTGGAAGCGGGGAAATTTTCTGCCCTCCAAGCAATTCAT
>CAVGEP010000209.1:0-3311 GCA_963628105.1 Alistipes communis | reverse complement strand
ATGCTGGGAAGAGTTTTCGACGGAATGGGAAGACCGAAGGACGGCGGACCGGAGATCATTGCAGACAAGATGCTGGATATCAACGGACTTCCCATGAATCCGGCGGCTCGTGACTATCCGGCGGAGTTTATACAGACAGGAGTTTCGGCAATTGACGGACTGAACACCTTGGTAAGAGGACAGAAGCTGCCGATTTTCTCCGGTGCAGGACTTCCTCACTCAAATCTGGCGGCGCAGATTGCCCGTCAGGCAAAGGTAATCGGCGATGACGCGGGAAATTTCGCGGTTGTATTTGCGGCCATCGGTATCACCTACGAAGAGGCGGATTTCTTCGCTTCGGACTTCAGAAGAACCGGTGCCATTGACAGAACCGTAATGTTTATGAACCTTGCAAACGACCCTGCAGTTGAGCGTATCGCAACGCCGCGTATGGCGCTGACTGCCGCGGAATATCTTGCCTTTGACATGGGAATGCATGTGTTGGTAATCATGACGGATATTACCAACTACGCGGAGGCTCTCCGTGAGGTTTCGGCAGCCAGAAAGGAAGTTCCGGGCCGCAGAGGGTATCCGGGATATCTCTACACCGACCTTGCCACCCTGTATGAGCGTGCAGGCAGAAAGAAAGGCTCCGCAGGATCGATTACCATGATTCCGATTTTGACCATGCCGGAAAACGACAAGACCCACCCGATTCCCGACCTTACGGGCTATATCACAGAGGGGCAGATCATTCTTTCCAACGACCTGTTCCGCAAGGGCATCAAACCGCCTATCGATGTTCTTCCGTCCCTTTCCAGACTTAAGGATAAGGGCATCGGCAAGGGCAAAACCCGTGAGGATCATGCGGACACCATGAACCAGCTTTTCGCGGCCTACGCAAAGGGCAAGGAAAACCTTGAACTGGTGGCGATTCTGGGAGAAGCAGCTTTGTCTGAGGTTGACCTGATGTACGCAAAATTTTCTCAGGAATTTGAGAAACGCTATGTTTCTCAAGGCTATGACACGGACAGAAGCATCGAAGAAACTCTTAACCTCGGCTGGGAGCTGCTGCGCCTGCTGCCAAAGAGCGAGCTTAAGCGTATCAAGGACGAATATATAGAGAAGTATCTGTAATGCAAGGAAGGAGGCTCCAAAAGTGGAAAGACTCAATGTGAATCCTACCCGCATGATGCTGACGACGCTGAAAAAGCGTCACGCCACCTCGGTGCGGGGGCACAAGCTCTTGAAAGATAAGAGAGATGAGCTGATGAAGGGTTTCCTTGAACTTGCGCGGGAGAATAAAGAACTTCGCGACCGTGTGGAGATGCAGCTTGCTGATGTTTACGCATCCTTTGGAATTGCCCAGGCGGTTATGAGCAGGCAGGGGCTGGAGGAGGCTTTGATGTACCCTAAGCAGGGGGTCAAGCTGGAAGTTTCCGGCAAAAATGTAATGAGCGTTGATGTTCCGGTGTTCGATTTTACCACCACGGCGGAGGATGCGGCGAACATCTACCCTTACGGCTACGCAAATACTTCCGGTGAACTGGACTCGGCCATTGCAAGCCTTGCGGAGATTTTCCCGCTGATGCTGGAACTTGCGGCAAAGGAGAAAGAAGCCCAGATGCTGGCTGCCGAGCTTGAACGCACAAGGCGCAGGGTAAACGCTCTGGAATATGTGAAGATTCCCCAGCTGGAAATGACCATAAAGTACATCCGAATGCGGCTGGACGAAAACGAGCGCGGCAACCAGACCCGGCTCATGAAGGTCAAGGACATGGTGCTTAAGGAGGCAATCCAGGAGAAGCACGATGCCGACGAGGAGGCCTACAATGCGGCGATCAAGCACGCGGTGAAACATTCAAGAAAACCGATAAATATCCTTTAGAAAACTATATAAAAACTAAAAAATTCAGAGGAATTTAGAAAAACTGTCCCCTTCGTCTTTTCATGCGAAGCGGACAGTTTTCTTTTTCTTGGAATTTTGATAGCTTTGTGTTACAATTTTTAGTAAAGAGGTGAGAAAACATGGGAAAATGCGTGATTATCGGCGCAGCGGAAATTAAAAATTACCGGCGGGCAAAGGAATATTTGGCAAAAGATGATTTTTTCATATTTTGTGACGGAGGCCTTGCTCACGCCGAGAATTTGGGAGTGAATCCAAGCCTGATTATCGGCGATTTTGACTCCTATCCAAGGGAAAAAGCCGCAGCGGATAATAGGGATAATGTTGAAATGATGGTGCTCCCTTGCGAAAAAGACGATACGGACACGGTGTTTGCGGTAAAAGAGGGTATAAAGCGCGGCTTTTCGGAGTTTTTGCTGCTGGGAGCAGTGGGGCAAAGGCTCGATCACAGCCTTGCAAATGTGTCCGTTCTCTTAATGCTTAATGGGGCGGGGAAAAGAGGCTTGATACTGGACGACTATTCGGAAATCCGCCTTGTGGGGCGCGAAACCGCATATATCGATGAGAAATTTTCATATTTTTCCCTTTTGAATATTACGGGCAAGGCGGAGGGTATCACCATTCGGAACGCAAAATACCCGCTGGAAAACGCGAGGATTAGCTGCGATTATCAGTACGGCATCAGTAACGAAGTTCTTGCGGGAGAGCGGGCAGAGGTCAGCGTGGCTGAGGGCGAGCTGCTCCTGATAAAGGTTTTTTAGCCGAAAAATAGATGAGAGATAAGCGGAAAACAGGAAGGAAACAGACAAACAGAATGGAAAAAGGACAGATTGTAGAACTTAAAATTGAAGACATGAGCGCGGAAGGACGCGGAATCGGCAAAATTTACGATGGCGAGCGAGGCTTTGCGGTTTTCGTAAAAGATGCGGTTTTGGGCGACCGGGTGAGGGCTGAGCTTACGAAGGTCAAGAAGAATTACGCCTTTGCTCGGGTCACCGAGATTTTGGAGTTTTCCTCTGCCAGACAGGAGAGCTTTTGTCGATACAGCGGGCTTTGCGGCGGCTGCGTCTATTCCCAGATCAGCTATGAGGCGCAACTTGCACTGAAAGAAAATCAGGTTCGGGAAAAGCTCACGCGTCTTGGAGGCTTGACAGACCCTGTGATTATGCCGATCATGGGCATGGCAGAGGGAGAGCTTGCGAACAGTCCGTTTCGCTACCGGAACAAGGCGAGTATGCCGGTCAGCACCGGGGGATTGATTACGGAAAAGGGCGGAATCGTAAAGCCTGTCCATGAGCCGCGAATCGGATTTTATCGCCCGAAAAGCCATGAGGTTGTGAACTGCGAGGATTGTCTGCTCCAGCCTGCACCTGCCATGGCGGCGGCGAAAGCGCTTAGAAAATTCATGGAGGAAGACCATATTACC
>CAVGEP010000208.1:0-3354 GCA_963628105.1 Alistipes communis | reverse complement strand
AACCAGATACTGATATATACCGGCAGCGACGGTCTGACGAAAGTGGAGGTGAGGCTGGAAGACGACACGCTGTGGCTTACGCAGGCGCAGATGTGCGAGCTGTACGCCACGAGCAAGTCGAATGTCAGCGAGCATATTAAACACATCTTTGAGGATGGAGAGCTGGCGGCGGAATCAGTTGTTCGGAAATTCCGAACAACTGCCGCTGACGGGAAATCCTATTCGACGAGTTATTATAACCTCGATATGATCATTGCCCTCGGCTACCGTGTGCGTTCCATCACCGCAACCCGTTTCCGTCAATGGGCGACGCTGCGGCTCAAGGAATATATGCAGAAAGGCTTCACCCTCGATGACGACAGGCTGAAACGCCTCGGTGGCGGCGGATACTGGAAGGAACTGCTGGCCCGCATCCGCGACATCCGCGCCACTGAAAAGGTGTTCTATCGACAGGTGCTCGAAATATACGCCACAAGTATCGACTACGATCCGAGGGCGTCGGTCTCGCAGGAGTTTTTCAAGAAGGTGCAGAACAAGATACACTATGCCATACACGGAAACACGGCTGCCGAGCTGATAATGCAGCGTGCCGATGCGGAAAAGGACTTTATGGGGCTGTTCACCTTCAGGGGAACGCAGCCCACTCTTGAGGAGGCGCGCACGGCGAAAAACTATCTCGACGAGAAGGAACTCAGGGCAATGGGACAGCTCGTCTCTGGATATCTGGATTTTGCCGAAAGGCAGGCTGAACGCGAGCAGCCGATGACGATGAACGACTGGGCAAAGTATCTTGACGGCATTCTGACGATGACGGGAGAGAAACTGCTGCAGGGCGCCGGCTCCGTCTCGCACGCAGAAGCTATGGAACACGCCACCGGCGAGTACCGCAAATACAAGCAGCGCGTCATCAGCGATGTGGAACAGGACTATCTGGATTCCATAAAGCTTCTGGGCGACATCGGCAAAGACGGACCGGAAACGGTATAACGCACCAACGATATGCAAGGCAGATTCAAAGTGATAACCCTCTGCGGCAGCACTCGCTTCAGAGAAGAGTATATTCAGGCGCAGAAGCGTCTCACCCTCGAAGGCAACATAGTCATCTCCGTCGGTCTCTTCGGCCACAGCGGCGACGAAGAGGTCTGGACGGAAGGAACAAAGGAGATGCTCGACGAGATGCACCTGAGCAAGATAGATATGGCGGACGAAATCTTCGTCGTGAACCCCGGCGGCTATGTCGGCAAGAGCACATCAAGGGAGATTTCCTACGCCCTCTCGCAGGGCAAGAAGGTAGGCTCGCTCTGTCCGCTCGATGTCGGGGAGTACGAGAGGATGCAGAAAGAGGACAGATAAGGCGCGATGAAAACGAAGTACATAGAGAACATAGTAAACAATAAATAAGGAATCAACTAATTTCTGAATATGAGTAATGATGTATTGTCGGATATGCTTACGCAGAATTGTAATATCATTAAACCACAAACAGTAAGCGAACTCTTGGATGGAAGATATTTTTTTATACCTTCTTATCAACGAGGCTATAGATGGTCAAAGAAACAAATATACGACCTCTGCAATGACCTCCTAGAATTTTTATTGAAACCGCATAAAAAAGATGGTTCTTTCTATAGCCTGCAACCATTAATTGTTCACAAAGGGAAATATGATATCGATGGAGCCTTGAGAGATGCCTATGAAGTTATCGATGGACAACAACGGCTAACCACCATATTTATACTTTATCGTTTCCTTGCTAAAATAATTAGTAATGGAGACTTAAACTATATAAAACGGAATTACCCCCACCGAGATTTATATCACATATATTATCAAACAAGACCGGAAGACTTTCAAACGTTGGAAAAATCCGGCTATAAAGAACTATCTAATGAGGATATAAAAGACATTGATATTGCGCATATCGCAAACGCTTTCACCTATCTGCATTCTTGGTTATACAACAATCCACAAGATGATGACAAATGCGCTGAAGCGACTTTTTCTTTATTTACGGATGAGGAGTATGCGCCAGGCACAGTCACGAGTTCACTATTTAAGCTTCTTGATAACCGAGACACAAAAGGAAGTGTTCTATTCATATGGTACGAGCTATCCGCAGGAAAAGATTCGATAAAAGAGTTCTTAAATGAAAATAAAGGGAAAATACAACTTACTGACACAGAGAAAATCAAAGCCCTCTTCATGCAGAGGAGCAACTTTGGCACCGAGGTAAAAGATCTGAAGCAATTGAGCATTGCAAAGGATTGGGAACTAATAGAAAATACATTCCACCGAAATGACTTTTGGGCGTTTATCAGTAATGACTTTCAGATAGAGAATGGAAGAATTAATATCATCTTCAAATTTATCTACGATAAAGAACATCCTAAAGATAATAACTCAACGGATGCCGATGATCTCTTCAGGTACTATTATCAAAAATTCGCGACATACAAAAAAACGTGGAAACCAGGAAAAGTGGTCACCTTCGTTGATGACATGTGGAATGAGGTTATGGATTGTTTCAGGATGCTACTGAACTGGTATTATAATCCTAAGGTATATAATCTCATAGGCTTATTGGTTAAGCACGGATATTCAATCAAACGAATCTATGATATTTATAACACAACTTCCGTTGTAACAAACGATGACTTTGTCTTTGAATTGAACCGCGAAATCAGGAAAGTTATTATTGACAAGATTCCGATTGCTAAAGAACAGGCTGACCTTGGGATTGGGGTAGACGAGGAGTACATAAAACTATTCTTTAATGTTTCGGCAGACAAAGCGAAGATGCACGACCTCTTACTATTTTTAAATGTAAGAGAAATTAATAAGACTATAGATAAGGCTTTGGCAGATATTGATAAAGAGCCAGACGAAAAAAAGAAGTCAGACCTTGATCGTAGTCCGAGAGATGTGTTGAGCCATATCTATCGCTTCCCTTTTGAGGCTCTTGATGTATTCGGTTGGGATATAGAACATGTGGATTCGGCGACGACGAACAGTCTAACCAATCCTGAAGAACAAGAAGACTGGATAGAGGAAGCAAAGAAACTATGGGGAGATTCACTTACTGAGAATCCGAACTATATGGCACTTGAAACTGCGCTCCAAGACCCGGCGAATCAGAATCGAAATGAGACCTTGAATAATATGGTTAGATGCGTGCAAAAGATAATAGGGGAAGATGAGTCCGATGTCCCTAAAAATTGGATAGGGAACTTAACGTTATTGGATAAAGGCACAAACCGCTCTTACAAAAATAAGATATTCGCCTGGAAATGCAATATTATTCGAGATCGCGTAAAGGCTGGCGTATTTGTCCCGGTATGCACGCAGAATGTTTTC
>CAVGEP010000207.1:0-3393 GCA_963628105.1 Alistipes communis | reverse complement strand
TTGTAACGGTGATGGAATACAGCAGCGAGGGCAAGATAAAAATGAAAAACGAGAATGAGTTGCTAGCGGATATGCCAATACCAAAAGCTTTTTTTCGGCTTGCACTTCCAGCAGTAGCAGCACAGCTGATCAATATTTTATATAATTTGGTCGATAAGATGTTTATTGGGCGTATTCCAGGAGTGGGAAAGCAGGCATTAGCGGGTGTGGGAGTAACAGCCCCCGTCATATTAGCAATATCTGCTTTTGCAGCACTTGTCAGTATGGGTGGTGCGCCGAAGGCATCTATTTTTATGGGAAAAGGCGATAATGAGCAGGCAGAAAAGGTTATGGGAAGCTGCACATGGATGCTGATTGTATTGTCCGTAGTGCTGACTGGAATTATGTTAGGATTTGGAAAACCAATCTTGCAATTGTTTGGCGCAAGCGATGACACAATTTCCTATGCGGTAGATTACATGAATATTTATTGTCTTGGCACATTGTTTACACAACTTACATTGGGACTGAATGCATTTATTACGGCACAGGGAAGAACCTTGATTAGCATGCGAAATGTGGCAGTTGGCGCTGTGACGAATATTGTCCTTGATGCAATATTGATCAATGGGCTGGGTATGGGGGTAAAGGGAGCAGCTTTGGCAACAATTCTTTCGCAGGGTGTGTCCGCATGTTTTGTGATTTCCTACCTTACGAAGCCTCAGAGTAAATTGAATCTCCGTGTAAAGAATATTCGTTTTGAAAAACAGCTCCTTTTGCCATGTATTTTGCTTGGTACGTCACCGGCATTGATGCAGTTGACGGAAAATATGGTTGCAATCAGCTTTAATACATCGTTGCAGAAATATGGCGGTGATATGGCGGTAGCATCTATGAGCATTTTAAATAGCATTATGCAGTTTGTCATGCTGCTTTTGCCAGGTCTGGTACAGGGAGCACAGCCACTATTAAGCTATAATCTTGGAGCAAAGAATATCGTTCGAGTAAAGAAAACATTTCGATTATTGCTCATTTGCTGTGTTAGCGGTTCCTTTTTGATTTGGCTTGTATGTATGACAATGCCAGCAACCGTCGCCTCTATTTTTACAAATGATGTCGATTTAATTGTTTATACAGAAAAAAGTATGCGGATCTATTTGGCAATGCTTTTTCTATATGGAATACAGGTAGCATGTCAATATAGTTTTGTGGCATTGGACCAAGCAAAAAAAGCAATCTTTCTCACAATATGGCGAAAAATTATTTTGCTGATCCCATTGATTTTTATTTTGCCGCAAATTTTATCGGATTCCGTAATGGGTGTTTATTTGGCGGAACCGATTGCGGATACGATTGCTATTTGTACGACAGCGCCTATGTTTTATTTGTATTATCG
Organism: Alistipes communis; assembly: GCA_963628105.1. Taxonomy (GTDB): domain Bacteria; phylum Bacillota; class Clostridia; order Peptostreptococcales; family Anaerovoracaceae; genus CAG-238. The sequence goes on along the minus strand of CAVGEP010000207.1, from coordinate 2,018 downwards.
CAATCTGAAAGACAACGATTAGTCTTTTCGCTTTATCATCAGAAAACCACTGTTGACAAGCAAAATAGTCGCTAGCCATGAAAGCGGAAAAGCATGATAGAGTATGGGGAGCGTTGGATTGTTTTGAAATATTGTACAAATCCAAATGATTCGAAATGCGCAGGTGCCGATCATGGTGCTGATGGCTGGGTATAAGGCATGTTCGCTGCCGCGAAGTACGCCCGCTGGGATTTCGTACAGGTTGCAGATTGGCTCAAAAAGAAGAATACACAAAATTCGTATCGAAGCACTTTCAATGACTGCCTGATCGGGTGTAAATAAGCCAGAGAAAGCGTCTCGAAACAGAACAATTGTGAAAATCGGGATAGAACTGCAAATGGTTGACAGCAAAAGACAAAGCCAAAGAATTTTTTTGCATCGCTTTTTCTGACCAGCGGCATAATTTTGACTGGTAAAGGTCGTTGCTGTTTGACCGAAGGCAGTAATAATATAGTAGGTAAAATACTCAAAATTCATGGCGATTGTACTTCCGGCAATTGCCGTCTCCCCGAAGCGATTGATGGATGCCTGTACAAAAATGTTGGCAAAGCAAAACACAGCACCCTGCAAAGCAGAGGGAATTCCTGTCTTGAGAATTGCGGCGGTGTCTTGCAGAGAAAATTGCGGTTTGTGAGAAGGCATATAGGAATAGGATTGTTTTTCTTTTGATAATCGGTGCAAAACAATCAACGCTGAGAGAAGATTGGAAATGTCTGTGGCAATGGCAACACCGGATATTCCCATGTGGAACGCGACTACAAAAAATAAATTAAGACCTACATTTACAATGCCTGAAAACGTTAATGCCAAAAATGGATATCGGCTGTCTCCGTGAGCGCGAAGAATCGCAGAGCCAAAATCATAAAGCAAAAGAAATGGATAACCGAGCAGATAAATACGCAAATAAAGAATCGCATCGCGAAGAATACGAGTTGGCGCTTGAATTAACTGCAGAAGCGGCTTTGCGGCAAGCAGACCGAAAACCATTCCTAACACACCAATGATCACAGATAATGTGATAGCTGTTTTGATTGCGGATGGGATTTTTTCTTTTTGGTTTTTGCCGATCAGATTGGCGACAAAAATATTGGCGCCAATCGATAGACCAGAGGACAGTGTAACAATCAGTGCAATAATTTCCGTATTTGTTCCGACTGCTGCAAGCGCATCCTTGTTTCCGAAATAGCCAACAACCGCAGTATCGGCTGCATTGAACAGCTGCTGAAGAATGCTGCTAAATGCGATGGGAAGCGTGAATAACAATAGCTTTTTGATAAGTGGACCATGAAGCATATCCATATTTGTAGATTTAAAATTCATTTGAGTTGATTCCTCCTTGATGAAATTTTGAGATCTTGAAACTTAGAAACCTTAAAGTCTTAAAACCTTGAAGCTTAGAAGCCTTAAAACTTAGAAACCTTGAAGCTTAGAAGCCTTAAAACTTTGTAATCTTAAAACCTTGAAGCCTTGAAATAGTATACATCCTGCGATATAATATAAAAAGTGAATATTATTGATAGAATACATCGAAGAATGGAATGAATCGAATATGGAAAATCCTTTACTTAAATATCTTGCCTTTGTAAAAACAGTTGAAAAAGGCAGCTTTACAAGAGCAGCAGAAGCACTTAATTACGCACAATCTTCTGTCAGCAAAATGGTAGCAGACCTGGAAAAGGAATGGAATATGACTTTGCTTGAGCGAAACAAAAATGGCGTTCGTTTGACATCAGCAGGGGAAGAGCTTTTGCCATTTCTACGAAAGATGCTCAAAGAATACGATGAGCTTGAAGGTCATATTTGTCAGATGAATGGATTGGAAACGGGTACTGTTCGCATTGGGACTTTTTCAAGTGTAGCAATCAATTGGCTTCCTAATATTTTTTCGGGGCTGCAAAAGGATTTCCCCGGCATTGAATATGAAATGCTGCTGGGGGATTATGATGAGGTGGAGCAATGGATTGATGAAGGTCGTGTGG
>CAVGEP010000206.1:0-3445 GCA_963628105.1 Alistipes communis | reverse complement strand
GATGACAGCGTTCATTGCTGTGTGACGTCCCCTCCGTATTACGCGCTCCGCGATTACGGCATGGAGGCTCAGATCGGCAGAGAGACAACGCCGAAGGAATATATCTCGCGCCTGACGGAAGTGTTTACCGAAGTCAGGCGCGTTTTGCGTCCGGATGGTACGCTCTGGCTGAACATCTCGGACACCTACGCCGGGAAAGGCAATCAGGGTGACTTTGTTGACCCGAAGAACCCCAACGGCAGAAACGGTCAGGCTGTGGCTCTCAACAACAAGGTTGAGGGCTGCAAGGCGAAGGACATGATCGGCATTCCGTGGATGCTGGCTTTTGCCCTCCGCGATACCGGCTGGTATCTGCGCAACGACATCATCTGGATGAAGGATAACCCCATGCCGGAGAGCGTCAAAGACCGCTGCGCCCGCTGCTACGAGCATATTTTCCTGTTCTCCAAGTCCAAGAAGTATTTCTTTGACTATAAGGCAATCTCCGAACCGATTGCTCCCGCAACGGCAGAACGCCTCAAGCGCGGCATGAAGGGCGGCAACAAATACGGCAAGCCTGTACCCGGTCAGCCGCAGCCGCAGACCATCAACCGCCCGCGTGAACATGGGGCGATCAAGGATGGAGACATCAATCCGTTCCGGAACAAACGCGATGTCTGGAAGATCAACACTGTCCCCTTCAAGGGCGGTCACTACGCCGCCTACCCTCCGAAGCTGGTTGAGACCTGTCTTCTCGCCGGTTGTCCCGAAGGCGGCATTGTGCTTGACCCCTTTATGGGAAGCGGCACAACGGGAATGGTTGCCTCGCAGATGGGGCGGCATTTTGTGGGCATAGAGCTGAACCCCGAATACACCGAGCTTGCCTACAAGCGGATTGGAGGTGAAATCTGATGGCGAAGGAACCGGAGCTTAAAGCCCGCGACAAGGTAGTCGTGCGGATGACGCGGGAAGGCGCGGTTGAAGAAAATCTGACGGCTGGCACCGAACAGCGTGTGTCAAAGCGGCTGGAAGATGCAGAGCTGGTCAAGCCCGTTGAGACAGCCGAGCCTTCCGAAGCCCTTTCTGCGGAGGAACAGAAAAAGGTGCAGATGCGCCGTCAACAGCGTCAATTTCAATCGGAACACGCTGAGGATAACGACACTCAGACATCCTCCGAAACGTCCGTCACAGAAGAGAAAAAGCCGGAAAATCCACCCCAGAATGCACCTGAACCGCTGCCCTCGCCGGAAACGCCGTTCAAGCCTCCTGTTTTGGAGCAGCACGGCGTTTCTTCTCATACCGGCACAGTGATTGCCGAAACGGTTGTCACGCACAAGCTGCGCAAGACTTCTGCGGTTGAAGCAGTTGACGCGGATGCTGTTCTCTCCCAAGCGGCGGAGACTGCCTCCGCAAAGCCGGTCTCAGACGATGCCGTCCCGCCCACGAAGCGGATGCAGAAGCTCGAAAGAAAGTCTGAGAAGGCGCATGAGCGTCTGGATGCCGCCCGTGAGAAGCTGCCCACGCACAAGGTTCTCAAGAAAGAGCGCGTCTTTGATGAAGAGACCGGCAAGGGCAAAACCCGCCTTCATTTTGAGGATGAGCTGAAAAAGCCGAAGGGCAAAGGCAAACTGCAATTTGAGACAGAGAAAACCGTCCGCAAGGTCGGTGACACCCTCGCTTCCGGCATTCATGGCAAACTCCATGAGGTCGAACAGGAAAACTCGGCGGTTGAGGCAGCGCATAAGACGGAGATCGCCGCTGAGACCGCTGCTCGGCATTTCAGTCATCATCGGGAAAACAGCGTCAACAAGCCTTATGAAAAGGTCTCCAAGCTGGAACATAAGGCGGATGTTGCTGATGCGAAGCTCCAATATGAGAGAAATCAGCAGGAGCATCCTGAGATGAAGAAGCAGAACATGAACAAGCACTACCAGAAGCAGAACATCAAGAAGGAGTATGCCGCCGCTCGAAATGCCGGTTCTCAGACTGCCGGTACTGCTACGAAAAGCACCGGTAAGAAGCTCGGTGAGAAGGCATCCGACAAGATCAAGGAGTTCTTTGAGAAGAACAAGAAAACCTTCATCTGGATCGGCGTCGGGCTTTTCCTTTTCGTACTGCTCGGCGCTGGAATCAGCTCGTGTTCGATGTTCACTTCCACCGGCTCGTCGGTTATCGCTTCCTCCTATCTCAGCGAGGATGACGCGATGCTGGGCGCAGAGGCGCAGTATTGCCAGATGGAGCAAGAGCTGCAAAGCTATCTGGATAACTACGAAAGCACCCATGACTATGACGAGTATCACTTCGATCTGGACGATATTGAGCATGACCCCTATGTGCTGATCTCCATTCTCTCGGCTCTCCACGAGGGCGAGTTCACGCTGGATGAGGTGCAGGGTACGCTTCAAATGCTGTTTGACAAGCAGTACATCCTCACCGAAGAGGTCATCGTTGAAACCAGATACCGCACGGAGACCGACACATGGACGGATGCAGACGGCAACACGCACACGGAAACCTATCAGGTTCCCTACGACTACTACATCTGCTATGTGACGCTCGAAAACTTCAACCTCTCCCACGTTCCGGTCTACATCATGTCTCAGGAACAGCTCTCCATGTACGCAACATATATGTCTGTGCTGGGCAACCGTGAGGATCTGTTCGGTGACTCTCCCTATGTGGACAAGTACATCACAAATCCTCCCGCCGACTACGATGTCAACCCGGAATACCTGAACGATGAGAAGTTTGCAACCCTGATCACCGAGGCAGAAAAGTATCTCGGCTATCCGTATGTTTGGGGCGGCTCCAATCCCGACACGTCCTTCGACTGCTCCGGCTTCGTCAGCTATGTTCTCACGAACAGCGGTCTTGTGAATACCGGGCGGCTGGGCGCACAGGGGCTTTACAACGTCTGTACGCCGGTCTCAAAGGCGAATGCCCAGCCCGGTGATCTCATCTTTTTCGTCGGAACGTATGACACCCCCGGTGTGTCCCACGTCGGCATTTACGTCGGTGATGGGGTCATGATCCACTGCGGCGACCCCATTCAGTACACGTCCATCAACTCTTCCTACTGGCAGCAGCATTTCTACGCCTTCGGAAGACCCGCCTATTAAAAGAAAGGAGTTTTTTCATGAATCCCAAGTATCAGAAAGTCCTCTCCGACATTGAGAAGGCTGAAAAGAAGAAGTCCGAAATCGAAGGTCAGCTCAAGGAGCTGTACGACAAGAAGACAGAGCTGGAAAACCTTGAAATCATCAATACCGTGCGCTCTATGGTGATGGACAAGGATCAGATCATGGCGTTCCTGTCTTCCATGAAGGGCGGCACCAAGCCCGCCGGAAATACGGAGGTAATCGACAATGCGTAAGAAGTTTCGTTTTCTGACCGTCCTTGCGGTCTGCGTCATGGTTCTGTCCTGCTTCTCTGTCACGGCGTTTGCCTACGCCGATGACACCGATCA
>CAVGEP010000205.1:0-3463 GCA_963628105.1 Alistipes communis | reverse complement strand
CAATACCGCAGTTGAACTATTTGATGTTTTGTGGTAAAATAAATTATATTCAAGTCCGAACCGAAGTATGATTTTTACGACTATATGGGCGAGTACTCAAAAGCATTCCGGAAAGCAGGTAAAAATGAACAGAGATGAAATCATTCAATACTACGATGACCTGATGCGGCTTGCTGTATCAAAATGCGGTTCACAAACAGATGCAGAAGACCTTGTGGGCGATACAATGCTTGCGGCTTTTTCATATATAAATAAAGGCGGCAGGATAGAGCATCCGAAAACATGGCTTGCAAATACGCTATGTCATAAATATAATGACAATCTCAGAAAAAAGTACCGCACACCCATAACGGTAAATTTTGATGACGCACCCGAAATCCCCGACGAGGAGGAAGAATATTTTTCTTCGGAAGATGCGGCGAAAATCAGAAAAGAGCTGAATCATCTTGCATATATCAATCGCGAGGTTTTGATTCGATACTATTTCGGCAGGCAAAGCGTTTCGGATATTGCCGAAGGGCTCGGTATTCCTGAGGGAACCGTGAAAAGCAGGTTGGCAACAGGTCGGAGTCAAATGAAGAAAGGACTTGAAACAATGGAAACAAGAGAAAACCATTTGCCCGGGGAACTGTACTTATCATTCGGCGGTGCGGAAGGGCTGAAAATGGAACCGATATCACTTGTCGATAATGACCTGATAGCGCAGAATCTTCTGATTCTTGCTTATGAAAAGCCGATTACCGTGAGCGATCTTTCCAAAGCCATCGGCATTCCTGCCGCATATATCGAGCCTATCGTGAAAAAGCTCGTGGACGGCGAGCTGATGGCAGAAACAGACAGCGGAAAGGTTTATGCGGATTTTCTTATCACAAAACCGCAAGATAAGCTGAAAAATTTCAAACCGCAACTTGATTTTGTCGACAGGCATTTTGACGCGATATGGAATGTTATCGCAAAAATGTCGGCGGAGATTTCAGGCTTGTCATTTGTTTCTGCGATGGATTCTAAGCAAAAAACAGAGCTTGACAGATACGCTGTGCTGAAAGCATTGCAGGATTTTCAGCATTACGGAACAGGCAAGGTGGAAGCGCCGCGTTTCCCGAACCGAAGAGACGGCGGCAGATGGTTTGCGCAGGCGACTGTCTTTGACGCCGGATATAACAAGAAAGCATACGACGAAGCTTCGGAATATGCCATACAGGGCGGTCACCGCACGAGCGAAAATTTTGTCGACGGCTGCACAAGGCGCGTTCGCCTTTATGAATTTGATACCACATTGTGGGATAGCCCTCATCGCTATGGCGGAGCATTTGACCTTTATTTCAAGTATATCATCCCGCTGCTTTGGCGGATCTACGCGGATAAGACAATTGACAACAACTCCGAAATTCCGAATGAATTTATATCATATATCCCGTCGCTTGAAAAATATGGGCTGCTTGAAAGCACGCAGGAAAAACTTCATGTGGCGATCCCTGTGCTGAAAAAAGAGGAATATGACGAAGTGAATGTAAAGATCAGGTGCGCGACCGAGAGCCTGAAGAAAACTATCGGCGAGGAATTTTCAACATTTATTTTCTCTATGAAAACGCCTGTTCCCAAGCATCTCACCTCTGTTCCCGAGTTGTTCAGATACGGTGACGCGACAAATTATTTTGTTATGGCTGTTGTCCGTGAGGCATACGAAAAGGGTTTGCACATGAAGAACGTCGATTATTGCTGCCCACCGGTTGTATTGGTGTATGATGAAGCTAAAAATAAAAGCTGATACGCAGTAAACAAAGAGAAAGGTTCTCGGAGGGAATACCTCCGGGAACCTTTTGAATTTAGTTTTTCGTGAGCAGAGCGTACCGGAGCAGAAGCAACCAAAGATTCGCCTTTGCTCCAACTGTGGTCAAAGATGTGGTCAAAAAATTTTCGGAATTTCAGGTGGTGCGGAAGTGGTGGAAAAGCTCCCGATTTTGCCCCGAAAATGCAAAAAATAAAGCCGAAAACGGTTCGTTTTCGGCTTTATTTGGTACGAGTGTTCATAACAGACTTACAAAAAGGCGGTCGGACATATTCCTTTCGTGCCGGTTTTGCCTGTGATAAAAGTGAAAAACGAAATTTGAAAGGAAACAGATTATGAAAATTACTTACAAAGAAAACAAAAACGGCATCTATTATCCCAATCTGACTTTGCCGACAGGCACAACCTATTCCATCGGCAAATATGGTCGGGTGTATCTTGATTATCGCAAGAGGTACCGTCGAGGGGTACATACACAACGCTCCTGACAGAAAATCGCTTGAATGAATATTTGCACCAAGTTGATATTGAGGAAAGGGAGGCGGTCTTGAAGATCACAGATGAAATCGCTACCACTCGAGAGATTGACGAGCACCTGAAAACCGCTGATCCCCTCCGTTGGGTGCAGGAGATGAATGTTGCCAAGCATGATGCGGTGGAAATCGTGCTTCAGGATTTCTATGAGCAAATCCGATAAACCATAACGCAAACAACCGCTACATACCAAACGGCTCAGAAATGTGCCTAGAGCATGTTGACACTATTTTAGCCACATGAAGACGCACGCGATTTGAACGAACGACAGGAAGATAGCATCGAGTTTATCATATCTTGTACATACTCTGCGAAACGCTTTTAGCCATCGAAACAGTCTTTCGATAATATTCCTTCGCTTATATAGTTCATGGTCATATTCCCACGGATTTATGCGATTTTTCTTTGGTGGGACAACCGGTTTGTGTCCGAAAGACTGGCAGAGTTCTCTTGTTTTATCACCCTCATAAGCTCTATCCATTAAGTACGGAATTCCCGAATAGCTATCTCCTATGTTTTCAATTGAGATTCTTCCTTGTGGGGCGTCGTGACAGTTTCCACCGGATAAGTGCATTTCGACAATGGCCTTGTCATTTGCGGATACCACGTGAAGCTTGGTATTCCATCCGCCCTTTGATTTCCCGATACATTGTTGTCCGTGTTTTTTAAAGCGCCATGTGCGTCAGGGTGCAATTTACAAGAGGTACTGTCCAAAGCCAGCACTTCTACTTTGATCGCAATAATTTTTTCCTGCTGCAGCGCATTAAAAATACGCTGTATTACGCCATTTTCACACCATCTTTTAAATCTTTGGTAAATGCTATTCCATTTGCCGTATTTCTCTGGAAGTGCCCTCCACTTGCACCCATTTTCGGCAATATACAAGATAGCGTTGATAAATGTGTAATTGTCGATTTTTACATTCCCACGCTGAACCGGAAAATACTTTTCGATTCTTGCGTACTGCGCTTTTGTAATATTCATGTATTTATTATATCATATTTTGACCTTAGTGTCAACATGCTCTAATTATAGCAACTTTCAAAATAGCAGTCACCCTTGACAACCGCAGCAAAAAGTGGTATAATATGTCACAGGGAGATGAGAAAAATGGGCAAAATGCTGCACAATGAAGCCAGA
>CAVGEP010000204.1:0-3500 GCA_963628105.1 Alistipes communis | reverse complement strand
TAAAGTCTGAAATGTACTATCTTAAACGATTCACGAGCCGAGAAGAACTCGTTTCGAGACTTCTTAACATCTTGTGTAAACCTCCGAAATGGTATAGAATGAAAATATCAAATTGGAGGTTAAGTTTATGCCAAGGTACAAAGACAGCCCGGAAGTAAGGGCGGCAAAGAAGGAAAGGAAAGAAAAGTTAAGAGATTTTCTTCAGTTACTGGATGTGGAAGATTACAGCGACCTTCGTTCGGTATTCAAGGAAATGGTCGGAGAAGTTCTTGAAAACGGACTTGAAGCAGAGCTGGACGACGAACTCGGATACAGCAAGTATGATTATCGAAACAAGGATACCGAGAACAGCAGGAACGGATACAGCCGAAAGTCAGTCAAAACAAGTGCCGGTTCGGTTGAGATAGCAGTACCGCGAGACAGGAACGGCGAATTTGAACCGCAGATAATCAAGAAAAATGAAACAAGTCTTGCCGGAGATATCGAAGAAAAGATTCTTTCGATGTATGCAAAGGGGATGACAACCAATGATATTTCAGGACATATCGAGGATATCTATGGTCTTGAGGTATCAGACAGCCTCGTCAGCCGAATCACGGATAAAATCCTTCCCGTGGTGAAAGAATGGCAGCAAAGACCGCTTGAAAGCATTTATGCTGTAGTCTTTATGGACGCAATTCATTACAATGTCCGTTGCGAGGGCAGAATAGTCAAAAAAGCTGTATATATAGCTATAGGAATCAATATGGACGGAAAAAAAGAAGTATTGGGAATGTATGTCGGCGAAAATGAAAGCGCAAAGTACTGGCTTTCCATACTTAACGGCTTAAAAAACCGAGGAGTCGAGGATATTTTGATTGCCTGCATAGACGGACTTACGGGTTTCCCCGAAGCAATCTCTGCTGTCTATCCGAAAACGGAAATACAGCAGTGTATAATTCATCAGATACGAAACAGCACAAAATATGTGTCTTACAAAGATATTAAAGCCCTTATGGCGGATTTGAAGAAGGTTTACGGTGCAGTAGATGAGGAAACGGCGCTGTATGAATTGGAGCAATTTGCGAAGAAATGGGACGCGAAATATCCTAAAATATCGCGGTCATGGCAGGCTCGCTGGGCTGAATTATCAACATATTTCAAATATCCGCAGTCGGTCAGAACACTGATTTATACCACAAATTCCATAGAGAATTTCAATCGGCAGCTCAGGAAAGTAACCAAGAGCAAAGCGGTATTTCCGAATGACGACGCGCTTCTGAAAATGCTTTATCTCGCGCAGGTTGATATCACAAAAAAATGGACAGGACGGCGCAGAGACTGGGGTGAAATTCACTCTCAGCTTGAAATTTTCTTCGCCGACAGGCTGCCCGAATAGCAGAAATCCCGGTTCATATCAAGGGTAAAATGAACGGCTGCTTACGCAGCCGCCCTTGACATGCCCCGATATTTCCGCTAATATGCAATTAGGACGCGTAAGCCGTTTTTCGACCCACACGCCCCGTTACAATTTTGATTCTTAAACCATCGAAGTGCGTTTACACAAAATTTGAAGAAGAACCTTTTAGGCTTTTTGTATAAATATAAATGGAGGAATTTACAATGAGAAAGAATATTACATTGTTTATTTTGAAAGTATTAAGTAAAACTGACATTAAAGATTTTATTTTGATTATCTCTTTTAATAGCATTTCATGTATAATTCCGCTTGTTTGTACAAAGCTCGTTAGTAATATCGTATCGTTGTTTACTGGGGATGTTTTATTAAATAAAAATGCATTGTTACTCACAACATTTGGTTATTTGTTACTTAACATATTATTACAAATTATACAACCGATACAAGAATTTGTACACCAAAGATTTCAAGATAAGGTTGGAGCAACAAGTGAAGAAATGCTTTATAGAAAAATCAATTCATTTAAGGGCATTGATTGTTTTGAAAACCACGAGTTTTACAATAAACTGTTGCTTGCAAAGAATGGGTCTGGAATAAGATTTATTTCTATTACTGATATGTTTACATCAGTTTTCTGTGGAATTATTACAGTTATTATATCTTCCGTATATCTTGTTCAAGTACATTGGGGAATTGCAGCTATAGCTCTTCTTTCTATTTTCCCTGCGACTGTATATAATTTTTGGGCGGCTAAAAATCGTCTTTCACTATTCCGCTCTCAATCTGAACCTGCGAGAAAACTACAATATTTTGGTGAGCTTTTTACTCAAGCTAACTACACAAAGGAAATGCATCTTTTTAATCTTGGTGCCTATATTATAAATAAATATAAAGAATTGTTTGCTTGTGAATTTGCGAGAATTAACACAGAAAGAAAAAAGTACGCACTTGTAGGTGTGGCGTGTACAATTTTCAGTGCTTTGTTGAGTGGAACCGCATTATTTATGTATATACAAGCAGCACTAACAAAAAGAGTTGAAGCAGGAAGTATTGTTTTATATATATCTTTGCTACCTCAATTTGTAAATGGGTTACGTGCAATTATTAATGGTATTACGCAGACAAAAGTCAATAATAATTATGTGCAACATTTTGTTGATTTTTTGAATCTTGAAGTTCCTCAAAAAGGGGATAAACTACTTTGTGATTCTATAAAAAGCATTGTTTTTGAAAATGTTTCCTTTAAATATCCAGGGTCGGATAAATATGCTTTAAAAAATGTGAGTTTTTCATGTGTAGCACCCCAACTCGTAGCTATTGTAGGAGAAAATGGATCGGGAAAAAGCACATTAATAAAACTGTTACTTGACTTGTTTTCTCCTGATAGTGGTAAAATTTTGGTTAATAATGAAAATCTTCAAAATTTAAATATTGATTGTTACCGCAATGCGGTTTCCGGGGTATTTCAAAGTCCAGCAAAATTTGCTTTCTCTGTAAATGAAAATCTTAAGCTGGCAGATGTTGAAGCAGATATTTCTCAAGATATGATTATATCAGCGTGTGAGACAGCAAGTGCTGACGAATTTATTTCACAATTGCCAGATAAATATGAAACTATTTTGGGAAAGCAGTTTCGAGGTGGAACTGAAATATCAGATGGGCAATGGCAAAAGTTATCGCTTGCAAGAGCAATATGTTCTAATGCAGATATGATGATTTTCGATGAGGCTTCAGCCGATCTTGATCCTAAAGCAGAGCATATGTTTTACAGATGCATTAAAGAATACGCAAAAGACAAATTGACATTTTATATTACGCATCGGTTATCAGGAACAAAAGATGCTGATTTGATTTTAGTTATGAATAACGGTCAATTAGTAGAGAGTGGAACTCATAAAGAACTTATAGAAGCTGATGGGATTTACAAAAAACTTTATTTTATGCAAGCGGATGGTTATGAGGCTTCAAAATGAAAGAAACAAATCTAATTCAATCAATGACAAATATAAAAAAAATAAGGTTGTTTAATAATTCATTATTATATGGTAATCCAAAAGTATATTTGGATTTCAGCCTGTCGAAAAAGTCCAACAAAAAGCTG
>CAVGEP010000203.1:1140-3555 GCA_963628105.1 Alistipes communis | reverse complement strand
TTGCAATGTGCCGGAGCTTCTCAGACGCGGCGTGAATGTTGCCATAGGAACAGACAGCGTGGCAAGCAACAACAGCCTGAATTTCTTCGAGGAAATGAAAGTTTTTGCGATAGCATCGAAGATGATGTTCCGAGATCCTACTGCGGTTACTCCGACTGAGACCTTATACGCTGCGACCAGGGGCGGAGCTCTCGGACAGGGGAGAGCCGACTGCGGACTGCTCAAAGAGGGCTTCCGCGCGGACTTGATTGCAGTTGACATCAGTGCACCACATATGTGCCCGACTCACGACCTAAAGAATAATCTCGTATATTCGGCATCCGGCTCCGATGTGCTTTTGACCATGGCAGACGGTAAGGTGCTTTATGAAAACGGAGAATATCTGACCATGGATATCGAGCAGGTTATGAGCCGGACAAAACTCCATACGGATAAGATATTAGCAGCCCTGTAAGACGGCGAAATTATAAGATACTCGATGCTCCGCAAAGGAGCAAATGCAAGAAAGGCTGATATAATATGGCTGGAAACAAATTTTTGAGGGGCGCTGCGGTTCTGGGAGTTGCCGGAATTTTGGTGAAGATAATGGGAGTTTTCTTTAGGCTTCCGTTGACTAACTGGATAGGAGCCGAGGGAATTTCGTATTACAGTTCGGTCTATCCGATTTACGTATTTTTCCTCACGCTTTCTACCGCAGGGATTCCCGTGGCGATTTCGAAGATGGTATCCGAGCGGGTTGTTGTGAGCAATTACGGCGGTGCTCACAAGGTTTTTCATACATCACTTTGGCTGATGGCGGCCTTCGGATTTATCTCCTTTATGATAGTGCACCAAGGAGCTTTCTTTATAGAGGAAGCCGTGCTTAAAAATCCCGGCACGAGTCTTTCCCTGCAGGCAATAGCGCCATCGCTCTTTCTCGTGCCGATAATGTCGGCATACAGGGGATATTTCCAGGGACAGCAGAATATGAATCCGACGGCGCTTTCTCAGTTCTTCGAGCAACTCTTCAGAGTGATCGTGGGACTGGCGCTGGCATATTATCTGATTCCGACGGGACTGGAGGCGACGAATGCGGGAGCTACCTTCGGATGCACGGCAGGTGCGGCCGCAGGGCTTGTGGTCGTAATCGCAATTTATATAATAGACCTCCCGTCAATCCGTAGCAAAATCAGGAGAAACAGATCGCACGAAAGGCTCGAAAGCACATCATCGATCGTAAAAAAGCTCCTCATAATCGCTGTTCCCATTACAATCGGAGCATCGATACTGCCTCTCATGGAAACTATAGACAGCGCAGTGGTTATGAGAAGATTGCAGGCAAGCGGATGGAGCCTTGTCGAATCAAAGGTGCTGTGGGGCAGGCTTGGCGGATATTGTAATTCACTCATCGGGCTTCCGCAGGCATTTATCCAGGCCGTGGTTATGAGCCTGGTTCCTGCAATCGCGGCGGCATTTAGCATTGGCAACGCGAAGGAAGTGAAGGAGACGGTGCGACTTGGGATGAGAGCTGCAATGCTCATCAGTTTTCCGTGTGCCATAGGGATGTTTGCGCTGGCAGAGCCAATTTTGCACCTGCTCTACCCGAGTCAGCTCGCAGAGGCATCGGCATCCGTACCTACTCTTCGTATAATGTGCGTAGGGATCGTTTTCATGTCCGCTCTTCAGACCCTGACGGGGGCGCTTCAAGGCGTGGGCAAACAAACCGTACCGGTCAAGAATCTCGCGATCGGCTCGCTTGCGAAGCTGATATTGACATACATACTCGTAGGAATCAGGGCGATCAATGTAAACGGCGGCCCGATAGGCACCATTGCGGCATATATAATCGCAACTATGCTGAACGCAGCTCACCTCAAGAAGGACATAGAAGTAAAATTCGACTATATGCTGACATATTTCAGACCTGCATTCGCTTCCGTACTGATGGGAATTGTGGCCTATGTGGGATACAAACTTCTTTTCCTCATAACGGGAAGCAATGCTATTTCCACGCTTCTTGCGGTTATGCTGGGGGCGGCGGTATATTTGGTACTGGTTTTCGCGATAAAAGCGATAACGAAAGAAGAAGTGGCAAGACTTCCCAAAGGCGACAAAATCCTAAAAGTCGTAGATAAATTCATGAAGTAGAGGGAGTATAGGTAGGAAAATGAGCATAAAGAAAGAATATCTTTATATGACAGAGACGGCACCGGGAAAGGCACAGGCGATCGAAAGGCTGGTGCAGATCGTAGCACTGCTCAGATCTGAATGCCCGTGGGACAAGGTCCAAACTCACCAGACCCTCAGGCAGGGAATGATAGAAGAAGCCTACGAGGTGATCGAGGCAATAAACAACCAGGATGAAGCGAATCTGAGGGAAGAACTGGGCGATGTGCTCCTGCAGGTGGTATTTCATGCGCAGCTTGCCGAGGAAGC
>CAVGEP010000203.1:0-1130 GCA_963628105.1 Alistipes communis | reverse complement strand
GATAAGACGCCATCCACATGTTTTTTTGGAGGAAACGCAAAATAATGACGCAAAAACTATTGACAAAGTGCTTGAAAAATGGGAAAATATCAAGGTAATAGAGAAGCAGGAGAAGTCATATGCTTCTCGACTCGAAAGAGTGCCTAAGGCTTTACCCGCATTGACCCGGGCATACAAGGTACAGAAGAAGGCTGCGGACGCAGGCTTTGACTGGGATGATGTTTCGGATGCATTTGCAAAGATAACAGAGGAGCGCGCAGAGCTTCTTGCACTGTGCGAAGAACAGGCGCCGGGCAAGCACAGACTTGAGGAAGAAATGGGAGACCTTTTATTCTCATGTGTGAACGTCGCCAGGTTTCTGGACATCAACCCCGAAAGTGCGTTGGGTTATACCATTGATAAATTTACAAGACGGTTCCGTTTTATCGAGGAATCGGCAGAAAAGCTTGACAAGCGCTTGGAGGATATGTCCCTCGAAGAAATGGACGATCTGTGGGAAGAAGCCAAGAGGCAAGAATAAGCAATAAAGGCATTATTTTATTATTTACCTAAAGGAGGATTTAAAATGAACAAGGCTGAATTAGTTGCTGCAGTTGCAGAGAAGACAGGATTCACTAAGAAAGACGCAGAGGGTGCTATCAATGCAGTAGTAGCAAGCATCGAAGAGGCTTTAGTAAAGGGCGATAAGGTACAGCTTATCGGTTTCGGAACTTTCGAAACAAGAGAAAGAAAGGCAAGACAGGGCAGAAATCCAAGAAAGCCGGAAGAGATCATCAAGATCGAAGCATCCAAGGCTCCTGTTTTCAAGGCAGGCAAAGCCCTGAAGGACGCTGTAAACAAATAAAACCATGTTTTGCCGGATTTCTCCGGCAGATATACTTTGATAATTTAGGCAAGCAATTGCCTTTATTATAAACATTTCAAACCTAATGGCTCATTAGAGGGTTAGGGAAAGGCACTTATGAGAATCGACAAGTTTTTGAAAAACTCTAGACTGATACGCAGGCGAACCGTTGCGAAAGAAGCTTGTGATCAGGGGCGAATTTCGATAAACGGCAAACCCGCAAAAGCAGGAACCGAGGTCAATGTGGGTGACATCATCCACATCGAGTTCGGCAACATCTCCGTAT
>CAVGEP010000202.1:0-3570 GCA_963628105.1 Alistipes communis | reverse complement strand
AAGAGACAGATGTTATACTGTCCTTAGGCCTTTTACTCAGGGCTTATTTTGTGATGTTTATAAAAGGAGAGAAAAATAAACTAATGGAAAAAATCATTGCGATGGTGATTATGATCTGTTTCTCGGCATACTTTTCTGCCTCGGAAACGGCATTCACATCGGTAAACAGAATTAGGATCAAGAACCTTGCAAACGACGGAGACAAAAGAGCAAGGGCCGTGCAGGAGCTTTCGGAGAGATTCGACGATCTGCTTTCGACAATCCTCGTGGGGAATAACATCGTAAATATCGCTACATCTGCGATAGGAACCGTATTTTTCATGGAGCTTTATCCGGTCTACGGGGCAACGGTATCGACCGTGGTCGTAACGGTGGTAGTGCTGATTTTCGGCGAAATTTCGCCAAAGAGCCTCGCCAAGGAAAGCCCGGAGAAGATAGCTATGGCCTCCGCGCCTGTTCTGAAATTCTTCATGTTCATACTCGCACCCGTAAACTGGTTGTTCAAGGGCTGGAAGAAGCTGCTGGCGCTGGTTTTCCACACGGACGCAACAAAGCCTATCACAGAAGACGAGCTTCTTACCATAGTAGAAGAGGCCGAAACCGAGGGCGGAATCGACGGGCAGCAGAGCGAGCTGATTCAAAATGCCATCGAGTTCAACGAACTTGAGGCTTGGGACGTGCTTACACCGAGAGTTGACATCAAGGCTGCCGAGATCGACGCTCCCCTTGCGGAAATCGAGGAACTCTTCCTTTCCACGGGATTTTCCAGGCTTCCGATCTACGAGGATGACCTTGACAGCATCGTGGGGGTTCTCAACCAAAAGGATTTTCATAATTATATAAAGAGCAAGGGTGCGCCCGTTTCCGAATATGTCAAGCCCGTAATCTTTGTGGCAGGCTCCATGAAGATTTCGCAGCTCCTAAAGAGGCTCCAGACCGCAAAGACCCACATCGCAATCATTGTGGACGAATATGGCGGAACCTCGGGGCTTGTTACCATGGAGGATATCATCGAGGAACTCGTGGGCGAGATTTATGACGAGCATGACGCGGTGGCGCTTCAGGATATAGTTCAGCAGCAGGACGGCTCCTATAGGGTGCTTTGCGGGACGAATTTGGATAAGATGTTTGATTTCTTCGATGTAGAAGAAGAAGTAGACGCGACTACGGTAAACGGCTGGGTTGTGCTACAGCTTGATAATCTGCCGAAGGTGGGGGACACTTTCGTGTACGAGGCTGACTACAAACGCTTCGAGGTAAAGGTTACGAAGGCAGACGCAAGAAAGGCTTTGGAAATAAACATGACGGTAACGGAGTTGCCGCGTGACGAATAGAAAAGGGGGATATTTATGGGACTTATGGAAAAAATCTTTGGAGATCTAAATACCAAAGAAGTTAAAAAGATCGAAAAAATCGCAGACAGCGTAATCGCGCTCGAAGATCAAATGGCAGCTCTCACCGACGATGAGCTGCGCGCCAAAACGGGCGAATTCAAAGAAAGAATAGCAGGCGGCGAAAGCCTTGATGACCTGCTGCCGGAAGCCTTTGCGGTGTGCAGAGAGGCGGCATGGAGAAGCGTGGGAATGAAGCACTTTAAGGTGCAGATAATCGGCGGAATCGCGCTCCATCAGGGCAGAATAGCCGAGATGAAAACAGGCGAAGGAAAAACCCTGGTGGCTACGCTGCCGGCTTACCTAAATGCTCTTGAGGGCAAAGGCGTTCATGTAATCACCGTCAACGACTATCTGGCAAAGCGTGATGCGGAGTGGATGGGAAAGATCTATACTTTCCTCGGAATGAGCGTCGGCTGCGTGATTCACGGAATCAGCGACAAGACGAGAAAAGCCGCATATAGGGCGGACATTA
This sequence comes from Alistipes communis, assembly GCA_963628105.1. Taxonomy (GTDB): domain Bacteria; phylum Bacillota; class Clostridia; order Peptostreptococcales; family Anaerovoracaceae; genus CAG-238. The sequence continues at coordinate 1,704 of CAVGEP010000202.1, read as the reverse complement.
CTTACGGAACAAACAACGAGTTCGGTTTCGACTATCTGCGCGACAATATGGTAACATACGCGGAGCAGCTCACTCAGCGCGAGCTTAACTATGCGATCATCGACGAAGTTGACTCGATTCTCATCGACGAGGCCAGGACGCCGCTCATAATTTCGGGACAGGGTGAGGATTCGACAGATCTTTATCGTATCGCCAACAAGTTCGTAAACACCCTAAGCGAAGGAGAAGATGCGGATTATACCATCGAAGAAAAAGAGAAGAGAGTAAGCCTCACGGACCTTGGCGTAACCAAGGCAGAAAAATTCTTTGATATCGAAAACTTCGGCGACCCGGAAAATATGGAAATCAACCACCATGTTGTCGAGGCCCTGAAGGCAAAGGCGATCATGAAGAGGGATGTGGACTACATCGTAAAAGACGGCGAAATCGTTATAGTTGACGAATTTACAGGCCGCTTGATGTTCGGCAGAAGATACAGCAACGGTCTGCACCAGGCAATCGAAGCAAAGGAAGGAGTTTTGGTTCGCTCCGAGTCAAAGACCCTGGCAACCATTACGCTCCAGAACTATTTCAGAATGTATAATAAGCTCGCCGGCATGACCGGTACCGCCAAGACCGAAGAAGACGAATTCCGCGAAATCTACAACATGGACGTTGTTGTAATTCCGACCAACAAGCCTGTAATAAGAGAGGACCTCGACGATGCGATTTTTGCCAAGGAGCCTGCGAAATTCCACGCGATCGCAGACAGGATCGCAGAAGCCCATGAAACGGGGCAGCCGGTTCTTGTGGGTACGATTTCCATTGAAAATTCCGAAAGGATCAGCGATATGCTGAGAAAGCGCGGGATCAAGCACAATGTCCTCAACGCAAAGCAGCACGAAAAAGAAGCCGAAATCGTTGCGGAAGCAGGACGGCTGGGGGCTGTAACCATTGCCACCAACATGGCAGGCCGTGGTACGGACATCATCCTCGGGGGCAATCCTGAATTTGAGGCTAAGCGCCAGATGAAAAATGACGGATATACCGAGGAGCAGATTTCCTTCGCCACAAGCTTTGTCAGCAGTGAGGATGAAGAGCTTTTGAACGCCAGAAAGGTATTCAGCGAGCTTCACGAAAAATTCAAGGCCGAAAGAGCCGAGGAACAGGAAAAGGTAAGGGAGCTTGGTGGCCTTTGCATCATAGGCACGGAGCGCCACGAATCAAGGCGTATCGATAACCAGCTCAGAGGCCGTTCCGGCCGTCAGGGCGACCCGGGCATGACCCAGTTCTTCATTTCCCTCGAGGACGATCTGATGAGACTCTTCGGCGGCGAGAGAATCCAGGGAGTTATGAACAAGTTCGGAATGCAGGAGGAAGCGCTGGAAGCAGGCATGCTTTCCAGAACCATCGAGGGCGCGCAGAAAAAGGTCGAAAGCCGCAACTTCGAAATCCGAAAATATGTCCTGCAATATGATAATGTTATGAATAAGCAGCGTGAGGTCATCTACGAGCAGCGCCGCAGGGTGCTCTTTGGCGATAATGTCAAGTCATATATAACGGAAATGATGGAAGACCTCATCCACAGCATCGTAGAGCCGATCACCGTTGGCAGCAAGTTCGCGGAGGAATGGGATCTCGATTTGATGAACAAAAATCTCAAGAGGCTCACGGACAGGTTCGAAGGGATGCAGTATGACGAGGACGGAATACGCGGCCTCACAC
>CAVGEP010000201.1:0-3604 GCA_963628105.1 Alistipes communis | reverse complement strand
GGACTGATGTATGAGGATGCGGTCAACCACAATGTCTGTTTTGTCGGCAAGGATGATGCCGGAACCGTCCGGCATCTTCATAAACGCGCGACCAACCCGCTGTCGGATTTCAAAGGCAACATCACGGGAAGTGATGCGGACTATGCGTTTCATTACACCGGCAAGAGCGACCGCCTCTATGTTTTTGAAGCACCGATAGATCTGCTTGCGTTTCTGACGCTCTATCCCGCAGGCTGGCAGGAGCATTCCTATGTTGCCTTATGTTCAACTGCCGACCGTGCCGCGCTTCGGATGCTGAAAGATCATCCACAGCTGAAGCAGGTTTATCTCTGCCTGGATCACGATTCCGCAGGAATTGAGGGTGCATACCGCATCGCGGACAGCATTCATTCGCTCGGAGAGTATCAGGTGTACCGCCTCTTTCCCGAACATAAAGATTGGGACGAAGACCTGAAAGCCCGTATGGGTAAAGACGCAATTCCCGCAGGTGAGCATCCGAAGCTCGCATATATCACAGAGAAAACTGCCAAACTGAAAGAAATGTGCCTCGAAGACACCGACGAATATATCAAATACAAACGGATGCCTGCCGATTTGTTTGACGATACCATGCGAAAGCTGGAACGGCTGAAAAAGCAGATCATTGCATCGGACTTGACAGAAAAGAAAGAATCCTGTGCCGCAGAGATGGCCAAAACCGCTGTCGCCTTCTGCGTTTTACGAAGCCGACAGATCGGAAAGCCGATAACGGTCGAAGCTCTTGCCGATCAGATGGCAAAGCTGTATAAGCCGCACCGTGACAAGCAGAATGTCTCCTCTCAGCTGGATTCCATCGGCTATGACCTGAAGGAAATCCGTGAGGATGCGGGCAAAAGCGACGCACAGACCAAAACCGAAATCGAATGGCAGATCAGAAGAATGCTCCTGCTTGGGCTGTCCTGTTTACAGCTCGGCGGGAGCATTTCACTTTCGTCCACGGTCGCAGAACCGACTGTCGGGCAAGCAATTTCATACTGAAAGGAGTTCCCCCCTTGGAAGGAATCAATCTACTGATTGTTGTATCCGCCGCCATCGGCGGCATTTTTATTCTCATCACCGCGCTGTCCTATCTGTACGGACTGAAAGGAATCAAAGCCAAAACTGCGGGAAACGGTCAGCACGGGACCGCACGATGGGCAACCAACCGCGAAATCAAAAAGACCTACCGTCACATTCCGTTTGCCCCGGAAGAATGGCGCAAAAATCCAGACAGCCGACCGAAGGAGCAAGGCATTGTGGTTGGCTGTCGATCCAAAAAGAAAACGACAACGGCACTTGTGGATACGGGTGATGTTCATTGTATGATGATCGGTGCCGCAGGTGTGGGTAAGACTGCATATTGGCTCTATCCCAATATTGAATACGCCTGTGCTTCCGGGATGTCGTTTCTCTCGACCGATACCAAGGGTGACATCATGCGCAACTACGGCTCCATCGCCTCCAAGTATTATGGCTATAACATTTCAGTCATCGACCTGCGCAATCCCATGCGCTCACACGGAAACAACCTTCTGCACCTTGTCAACAAGTACATGGATCTGTATTCCGAGACGAATGAAGTACAGTACAAAGCCAAGGCTGAAAAGTACGCAAAAATCATCGCCAAGACCATCATTCTCTCCGGCATGGAAGCGGGCAGCTTCGGTCAGAACAGCTACTTCTACGATGCCGCAGAAGGTTTGATCACCGCGTCCATTCTTCTCGTCTCGGAATTCTGTAGACCGGAGGAACGGCACATCGTGTCGGTGTTCAAAATTATTCAGGAGCTTCTCGCACCGGGCAGAAACCGGAACAAGAATCAGTTCCAACAGCTCATGGAGCTTCTCCCACCCGATCACAAGGCAAAATGGTTTGCCGGCGCGGCGCTCAACACGGCGGAGCAGTCTATGGCAAGCGTAATGTCCACAGCACTTTCAAGATTAAATGCGTTCCTTGATTCGGAGCTTGAAACCATCCTTTGCAACGATACCGAGATCGATGCCGAGCGATTTTGTAAAGAAAAGTCGGCAATTTTCATCATTATGCCGGAGGAAGACAGCAGTAAATACTTCATGGTATCGCTTCTGATCCAGCAACTCTATCGTGAAATTCTTGCCGTTGCCGATGAACACGGCGGCAAACTTGAAAACCGCGTGGTCTTCTACTGTGATGAGTTTGGCACCTTGCCTCGCATTGAATCTGCCGAAATGATGTTCTCGGCATCCCGCTCCCGTCGTGTTTCCATCGTGCCAATCATCCAGTCCTTCGCGCAGTTACAAAAAAACTACGGCAAGGAGGGCGCGGAGATCATTATCGACAATACACAGCTGACGGTATTCGGCGGTTTTGCACCCAACAGTGAGTCGGCACAGATTCTCTCCAAAGCAATGGGAAGCAGAACGGCACTCACCGGTTCGGTCACACAGAGCAAAGGCGAAGGATCGCGCTCTCTGCAGATGATTGAACGCCCGCTGATGACACCGGACGAGCTGAAAGCCCTGCCCAAAGGCACTTTTATCGTGACCAAGACCGGCTTCTATCCCATCAAGGTCAAGCTGAAGCTGTTCTTCAAATGGGGTATCCGATTTGAAAAAGAGCCGTTCACTGTCCCTATGCGCGACCGGGCAACCATCTGTTACGCAAGCCGTGAAGAACTGAGCGAAGCCATCTGCAACAAATATCATGTGGCGGACGATAAAAGCAACGGAAAAGACATCCCCGATGGCAGTTTCCGTGTGGAGGAAGCCATGGCGGAAAGGCACTATTCAAGCAAAAAGGCGGCGGCAAGACACAAAGGATTGCGGACCAATCTCGGTCAGGACGGTGGTGCCAAGTGAATTATTTCGATTCCATTTACAGCGACAACCTTCCGAGCCGTGCTGTCCATGTGTATATGTACCTCGTAAACAGAGCAAATACGGACGGTCAATGCTGGCCGTCCGTAAGAAGGATTGCAAAGGATCTGAGTCTGTCCCCCTCCACAGTGAAGCGCGCTATTGATGACCTGACCTTGCACGGGTATATCAAGATCGAACAGCGTTTCCGCAAAAGCGGTGCCAATAGCTCACTCATGTTCACCGTCCCCGATTTTTCAAAATACCGCACACCCAAGGGATAAGTGTTTGTATTCGGTGACCTATGGGTGGGTTCACCATGCACCCACAAGGTGAACTATACAGTTGAACAAGAGATTATAGCAGAAAAAGAACAATCAAACAGACTCAAAAGTTCTCTTACTGAGCATAGATACTTCGCTTGTTTCGGGATCAATCTGAATGACAATCTTGTTCTGTTTCAGAGCGTAGTCGATAGTATACGCAGTCCCTCCGCTTTTCCCATTGAATGCGCAAACCACAACATCCGCGTTGTCAACCATGTATCGATTGCGGGTAAAAAAACGCCCTCGGTTATATTGTTCCGAAGTAATTACCGCCTTATCTGCTGCGGTCAGAATATTATATCTGCGCTTCTGATCTGCTTTCTCCCATGAATCCGCTTGCCCCGGAAACGGAATTGCACATTCGAGTTGAATCTCTTTATTTTCTTTCCGCAGTTCGAGGATCTCCTCGGCAACCCATGTATCAAA
>CAVGEP010000200.1:2033-3605 GCA_963628105.1 Alistipes communis | reverse complement strand
AACGGGAGCTGTGGTTTCCGGCGGAATCGAGGAACAAACAAGGCAAGTCTTTCGCAACCTCAAGGCGGTACTTGAGGCAGCAGGAAGCGGATTAGACAAGATAATAAAGACGACTTGCTTTATGGATAATATGGCGGATTTTGCCAAGATGAACGAGGTTTACGCAGAGTATTTTGAGGGAGAATACCCATCGAGATCGGCTGTGGAGGTGGCAAAACTTCCGAAGGATGCTTTGATCGAAATCGAAGCGATTGCATATCTGTAATTTTATTATTATAAATCAAAGCGGGGCAGTCTTAGGACTGCCCTTATGCGGTTATTTAGGAAGAAATCAAAGGAATCCGGCAGGAACTCCAATGAAAAACAAAAGTAAAGGAAAAAAGATGGCAAGAGACATAAAGGATATAAGAGAAGACATTACAAGGACGGACGATCAGATTGCAAAACTTTTTGAGGAGCGCATGATGCTTGCGGCTCAGGTTGCCGAATACAAAAAGGCAAACAGCCTGCCGATCTATGACGCTGAACGGGAGGAAGAAGTTCTGAGAAAGGGGGCGGCGCGGATTTCTGAGCCGGAAATCCGGTCCTACTATTATAACTTCCAGAAGAAGGTCATGGAGCTTTCGAGAAACTACCAGAGCAGGATCATGTCAGGACTTACGGTAGCTTATTGCGGAACCGAGGGAGCCTTCGCTCACATCGCGGCGGGCAAGGTCTTCCCAACCTCAAAGCTAATTGCCTTTGGCAGCTTCAAAAAGGCATATGAGGCAGTGGAAAACGGGGACTGCGACTGTGCGGTGCTTCCGGTAGAAAACAGCTTTGCAGGGGACGTGGACCAGGTAAACGACCTGATGTTTTTCGGAACCCTTTTCGTAAACGGAATGTACGACCTTGCCGTGACCCACGACCTGCTCGGGATTCCGGGCACTCGGATCGAAGACATAAAGACGGTGATTACCCACCCTCAGGCCCTTTCCCAGTGCAGCGCATTTATCAAAAAACATAATCTAAAAGAAATGGAATACTCAAATACCGCCCTTGCCGCAGAATATGTCAAGGAGCAAAAAGACAAGAGCCTTGCGGCCATTGCCAGCGCGGAAACCGCCGAAAAAACCGGGCTTTCGGTGATTGCAAGGAGCATCAACGACGACAGGACAAATACCACCCGTTTTGCGGTATTTTCCAGGGTGGACCGATCTTCGGAAAACCGAGGCGACAAGCAGTTCTTCTCCCTGCTTTTTACGGCACGAAACGAAGCAGGCTCCCTTGCAAACGCCCTGACCATACTGGGAAGACACGGCTTCAATATGCGAACCCTCAGGTCAAGACCCATGAAAGAGCTGCTTTGGCAATACTATTTCTATGTTGAGGCGGAGGGAGACATTTACGACGAAAATGGCAAAGCTTGCATAGAAGAAATGAAGAGCTGCTGCGACAAGATCAAGATCGTTGGGGCATACAACAATTTGAACGATTGCTATCGGGAGGAAGATCAAAAGCAAAATCAGGAGCAAAATCAGGAGGAAAGCAAATGATTATACCGGTAAATCTCGGAAAAGACAGCTACGATAT
>CAVGEP010000200.1:0-2023 GCA_963628105.1 Alistipes communis | reverse complement strand
GTGCTCAAAGACGCCTGCGAAATCCTGAAAATCCGCGAGACGGATAAAAATCGCAAGGTTTTGATCGTCACGGATGAGGGGGTGCCGAAAGAATATGCAAGGGCTCTTGCAGAAAGCTGCAAAACACAGTCGATCCTTACGATTCCCCAAGGCGAGACTTCGAAGAACTTCGATATGCTGCAAAATATCCTGCGCAAAATGCTCACGGAGGGCTTCGGCAGAAAGGATTGCGCCATAGCTCTTGGCGGCGGCGTAGTCGGAGATCTTGCCGGCTTTGCGGCAGCCTGTTATATGCGGGGAATCGACTTTTATAATATCCCTACCACACTGCTTTCTCAGGTGGATTCCTCGGTGGGGGGCAAGACGGCAATAGACTTTTGCGGAATCAAGAACATCGTGGGAGCCTTTCACCAGCCTCGGGGAGTGCTGATCGACCCTTCGCTCCTTGAGACCCTCGACCCAAGGCAGTTTGCCTGCGGAGCCGCCGAAATCATCAAGATGGCGGCAACCTCGGATGCGAAGCTATTTGAAAAAATCCAGGCACAGGGGATTCATCCGGAAAACATCGAAAAGATCATCGAAGATGCCCTCAGAATAAAGATTGAAATAGTCGAAAAGGACGAAAAGGAAGCCGGACTTCGCAGGGCGCTGAACTTCGGACATACCATCGGGCACGGCATCGAAAGCTCTACGGATTTTCTCCACGGCGAAGCGGTGGCGCTTGGGATGCTGCCGATGTGCGGAGCCGATATGCGAAAAAGGCTTGCAAAAGTCCTGACTGAGGCAAATCTTCCCACTGCTTGCAAGGCGGATCCGGAAAAGGTCATTGAAAATGCCATGCACGACAAAAAAGCCGAGGGTAGTACGGTTGCGACGGTGCATGTCACAGAGCCCGGAATTTTCCGATTCGAAAAACACAATCGGGACGAGCTGAGAGAGCTGTATATGGAGGTATTTTCATGAAAAACACATTCGGAAACGCGCTTACCCTGACCCTTTTCGGCGAGAGCCACGGACCGGCGGTGGGAGCCGTTATAGACGGACTTTCCCCGGGAGTCTCCATCGACGAGGAGTATATACGGGCCAAAATGGCTCTGCGAAAGCCTTTCGGGAAGATTTCCACCCCAAGACATGAGGCGGACGAGGTGGAGTTCTTAAGCGGCATTTTTAACGGAAAAGCCACTGGGACGCCTCTTGCGCTGGTGATAAAAAACAAAAATACGAAAAGCGGAGATTATGCGGAATTTGCGAATAAGCCAAGACCATCCCATGCCGATTACACCGGCCATTGCAAATACGAGGGCTTCGAGGACTATCGAGGCGGCGGGCACTTTTCCGGGCGCGTAACGGCGGCGCTGGTGGCGGCAGGAGCCATCGTGATGAAGGCCTTAGAAGAAAAGAACATTTATATCGGAACACATATCTTGCGCTGCGCCGGAATCGCTGACAGAGCTTTTCAAGATGCAAATTATTCAGACGACATAAAAAAGCTGGCAGGGCTTCAATTTCCGGTGCTTGACGAGAACCGTAGGGCGGAGATGATTTCCGCAATCGAGAGCGCAGCGGCAGAGGGTGATAGCGTTGGCGGCGTTTTGCAGACCGCGATCCTCGGACTTCCGGCAGGGCTGGGAGAGCCATGGTTTGACACTGTGGAGGGAATGCTGGCTCACGGAATCTTTTCTATCCCAGCGGTAAAGGGCGTTGAATTCGGCGCGGGCTTTGGTTTTGCAGACCTCAAAGGCTCCGAAGCCAACGACGCATTTTGTTACGAAAACGGGAATGTTGTTACTAGAACCAATAGCAACGGCGGAATTAACGGCGGGATAACCAACGGAATGCCGATCCTTTTCAATACGGCCATAAAGCCAACGCCGTCGATCTTTAAGAAGCAGCAGACCGTAAACCTTGCCGAGAAGCAAAATGCCGAAATAGAGCTTGCGGGAAGGCACGATCCGGCGATTATTCACCGGGCGAGAGCCGTTGTGGACGCCGTAGCAGCCCTGACGATTGCGGATTTTCTTAT
>CAVGEP010000199.1:0-3625 GCA_963628105.1 Alistipes communis | reverse complement strand
GAGGCCAATCAAATGATTTACAAAGAATTTAAGGGAATGAAACTTTCTGCGCTGGGATTCGGAACCATGCGACTTCCGCAGTGCAAAGACGCAGAGGGGAACCTCTGCGGCGTTGACGAGGCGCTGGTTGACAAGATGATTGACTATGCAATGGAGCATGGCATCAATTATTATGATACGGCCTATCCCTACATGAACGGACAGTCCGAATCTATCATCGGAAAGTCGCTGAATCGCTACCCGAGAGAGAGCTTTTATCTGGCAACGAAATATCCAGGGCATATGCATATGAAAAACAACGACCCGAAGACGATTTTCGAGGAACAGCTGAAAAAATGCGGTGTTGACTACTTCGATTTTTATCTTTTACATAATGTCTACGAAAATTCGCTTTCGACATATAAAGACCCGAAGCTTGGGGTACTTGACTATTTTCTGAAAGAAAAGGAAGCGGGGCGGATCAAATATCTCGGATTTTCCACCCACGGCAGCCCGGACACTCTTAAAGAAATTTTGGACTACTGCGGCGACAAGATGGATTTTTGCCAGATCCAGCTGAATTATCTGGACTGGACTTTGCAGCAGGCGGAGGAAAAATGCCGCATCTTGAATGAACATAAGCTCCCGATTTGGGTTATGGAGCCGGTTCGGGGCGGACAGCTGGCGAAACTTTCCGAAGCCGAAGAGGAAAGGCTGAAGGCAAAAAGGCAAGGGGAGAGTGTTCCTGCCTGGGGATTCCGATTCCTTCAGGGCATTCCGGGAGTCACCGTAATTCTCAGCGGCATGTCGGATATGGCGCAAATGCAGGATAATGTAAAGACCTTTGAAGAGGACAAACCTTTGGATCCCGATGAGCGGAAACTTGTTCTGAATATCGCGGAGGGAATGAAGGACTCGGTTCCATGTACGGCTTGCAGATACTGCTGTGACGGCTGTCCGATGCAGCTGGATATTCCGAAGCTCCTCTCCGAATATAATCAGCTTCGCTTTTCGGCAGACATCGGTGTGGGTATGCGTATGGATGCGGTTCCGGAAGAGAAAAGACCGGAGGCATGTATCGGATGCGGCGCCTGCAGCGCGGTATGCCCGCAAAAAATAGATATTCCTGCTGCGATGCATGACTTTGCGGAAAAACTGTCGGCACTTCCGAGCTGGGCGGAAATTTGCAGGCAAAGAGAAGCCGCCCGCAAGGATTGATAACTCATTTCATACTTGCAAAGACTGATCATTTATTTCATGCTTGACATTTAAATTTGGTTTGCTATAATAAAACATAGAAAACTAATTAGTTTGGAGAATAACAATGGTCAAAGACGAACACGCTTCCAGATATATCGGCATTCTCTCAAACCGCTTGCGGCGAGAAATTGATGCACTGTCCTTTCGAGGACAATACAGCGGAACCGAGGGAAAGGCGTTGCATTTTATCCTTGCGCACGAGGATAGCGAGCTGTTTCAAAAGGATTTGGAGGACGAATTTGGCTTGCGCCCACCATCTGCCAGCGCCCTTGTAAAAAAGATGGAACAAGATGGACTGATCAGTCGTGTTCCCGTATCTTATGACGGACGACTGAAAAAAATCGTTCCCAGCGAAAAAGCGCAACAAAACAGGGAAAGGGTTCTGCGTGATGTGCAGGATTTGGAAGAAAGACTGCTGCGGAATATATCGGAGCAAGACTGTGAGCGTTGGCTGAAAATTACAAAGAAGATGATTGAGAACCTTTAGCTTTACGCAAAAGGTTTTCAATTCGGCTATAAAGTTAGATTTCTAATTAGTTATAATATCGAGGAGGTACATATGGAAACACTTGAGAAAAAATACGAATACGAAAGCGTAGGGAAACTGCTGATGATGTTCTCTGTCCCCAGCGTAATTTCACTGGTTCTGAACGCGATGTATAATATGGTGGATCAAATCTTTATTGGAAATGGTGTCGGCTATCTTGGAAACGGCGCGACTAATGTGATTTTCCCGCTGACACAGTTAGCTATCGCCATCGGGCTGCTGATCGGTGACGGCACAGCCAGCTATATGAACTTAAAGCTCGGTGAGGGCAAGCGGGAAGAAGCGGAGAAAGGTCTTGCCGCGGGTATTGTCGCTTTGGTGGTATCCGGCATCACGCTGAGCATTTTGCTGACGGCTTTCTTGCAGCCGCTTTGCCGCCTGTTTGGAGCGACAGAGGATATTATGCCATATGCGTTGGACTACGGGTATATTATCGTTGCAGGAACGATATTCAACATTTTCCCATGTGGTGCTATGAGCATCGTTCGCGGAAACGGCGGACCGAAAACCGCTATGTTCAGTATGCTGGCAGGTTTTACGGTCAATATGATCGGCGATCCGCTGACTATTTACGGCTTCCATTGGGGTGTAAAGGGCGCAGCGATTGCAACGGTATTGGGTCAGGCAGCCAGTGCGGTAGTCTGCATCGTATATCTCTTTCGCAAAAGAGGAACGATACAGCTGACGAAAACATCATTCACCGGCTGCATTCGGTTCGTGCCGAAAACGGTAAGGTTCGGTCTTTCCAGCTTTGTGACACAGCTTGCGATCGTGGTTGTCCTCTATTTCCAAAACAATCTTCTTGTCAAATATGGGGCGCTGAGCAAGTACGGTGCGGAGATCCCACTGACGGCACTGGGTGTCATCATGAAGGTATTTACCATGCTGCAAAACGCTATCACAGGTCTATGCTCAGGGGCGCAGCCCATTATCAGCTATAACTACGGACGCAATCTTTACAGTCGGGTTCGGCACATCTTGAAGCTGCTGATTCTTTTCTCTGCGACCCTCATGGGGATTGCCACAATATGGTTCCAGCTTGCGCCTATGAGCATCGTTCGCATATTTGGTTCGGCAGATCCACTTTACAATGAATTTTCGGTTAAGTGCCTGCGGGTTTTCATGATGCTCATTTTCCTTGACAGCTTTCAGATGGTGGGCAGCTCTTTTCTGCAATCCATTGGCAAACCTATCCCTGCAGCGGCGCTGGTTCTGTTCAGGCAGATCGTCGTTCAGGTCTCGGCAATGTTGGTTTTGGGAAAACTGTTTGGCATTGACGGAGTGCTTTACGCCGGAGCACTTTCCAGTCTGCTGGTAGGACTCCTGTCTATTGTTCTGCTTGTGCGCGAATGGAGAGAGTTAGCAAGCCAGAAAGAGGCAAAAATAACATCTTTGTAAAAATAAAATGCGAATACAAACGGGCAGCGGATTGCCCACGGATTGTTAAAACTTTATTTTACCAAAATTTCATTGAAATAGACCCTTTTAAGGTGTATAATAAATTGCTTGATTTGTTAATCATTTTGTAAAAATTTTAATATACGGAGGACGAAAATGAAAGTTTTAGTAATTAACTGCGGCAGCTCTTCATTGAAATATCAGGTTCTTGATATGACAAACGAAAACCTGCTTTGCAAAGGCTTAGTTGAAAGAATCGGCATGGATGGCTCGGTTATCGGTCACGAAAAAATCGGACAGGACAAGGTAAAGACCGAAGTTCCGATGAAAGACCACAAGGACGCAATCGCACAGGTTCTGGCTGCAATTCAGGATCCGGAACACGGCGTAATCAAGTCCATGGCAGAGCTTGGTGCCGTAGGACACAGAGTTGTTCATGCA
>CAVGEP010000198.1:0-3660 GCA_963628105.1 Alistipes communis | reverse complement strand
CCTTTATACTTTTTACCATATTTTTTCTCATATTTTTTACCATGCTTTTCATTCCAAAACCTCCGTCTCCTCTCTCAAATTCTTCAACTCTTTCGAATCTTCCCCCATGAATTTTATTCCTTTTGTGGTCCTTTGAATCAGCCCGTCAAAGAGATACAAAAGCCCCGGCAGCACGAACATGACGATTGCCAGCGAGCATAGCGTGCCCTTGCCCAGGAGCATTCCAAGCTGTGCAAGCAGTCCGTGGGAAGACACCTTTCCCAGCAAAAATCCCACCACCGAAAGCACGCTGCCGCTGGTAAGCACCGATACCGTGCAGCTCTCGAAAACCTTGATGATTGCCTCTTTTCGGCGCATGGTTTCCCGAAATTCCTTATAGCGATCCGTAAACAAAATCGCGTAGTCCACCGTCGCTCCCAGCTGTATCGAGCTGATAATCAAATAGGCGATGTAAAAAAGCGAGCTGCCTGTAAAGTATGGAATCGCAAGGTTTATCCAAATCGCAGTTTCTATTCCAAGCACCAATAGAATCGGTATGGAAATTGACTTCATGGCAGCAAGCAGCACGACGAATACAGCCCCGATGGCAAGCAGATTTACCTTTTGCATATCCGCAGTTACCGTGTCCCTAAGATCCAGCGTGGAAACCCCCTCTCCCGCAAGATACCACTGCCCCGGATAATATTTTTCCGCCGTGTCCCTGATTTTTTTCACCAGTGCAAAGGTCTCATCGCCCTCAAAATCCGCTCGGACGCTGATAACCATTCTCGTATAATCATCGCTTTCCAGCTTTGCCAGCGTGTCGGAATCAAGATATGCCGTTGGGATTGTGCTTCCCACCGTATCCACGTAGGAAAGGTTGCTCTTTACCTGGGAAAGCTCCTGCAATTCATCAGAAAGCTCCCTTTCCCGCGCTCTATCCCCTTTCGGCAGCATCAGCACATAGGTATCGCTCTTGCCGAAAACCTCTTCAATCTGCGCCACATCGCTTCCCAGCTGGGTTTCCGGCCCGAAAATATGGGATGCGCCGTAGTAAAAGCTGTTTCGGTTCGAGGCAAGATAACTGGGAACCGCCAAAATCCCGAAAATCACAGTGCAGGGGATCATCACCTTACAGACGAATTTTCCGAATTTCGTAAAAGACGGCACGAAGGAGCGGTGCCGGGTTTTCTCCACAAATTTATAAGACAAAAGTATGAACACTGGCATAAATACGAACACCGTCACAAGACTGATGGCAATGCCTTTAGCCAGCGCAAGTCCCAAATCCGGCCCTACCTGAAAGCGCATCATACATAGCGCCAAAAATCCGATTACCGTGGTAAGTCCGCTGGAAAGTATGGAAGTGGTGGAGCTGCAGAGGGCCTCCACCATAGCCTTTTCTTCGTCCGGCTCCGTTTTTCGACATTCTGCAAATCTGTGGAGCAAAAATACCGAATAGTCCAGGGAAACCGCAAGCTGGAGGATATTCCCTGCGGCATTTGTCACGAAGGAAATTTCTCCGAAAATTAAATTGCTCCCTGCGTTTATCACCACAGCGACCCCAAGTCCCATCAAAACGATAACAGGTTCCGCCCAGGAAGTCGTTGTGAGCGTAAGTACCACGAATGTGAACAGCACCCCGAATATTGCGATAATCGGGATTTCCGTAACGGTGGAAGTGGTTGCTATCGCAGTGGAAACCGCACTTCCCGACATGGAATTTTCCTCACCGATTATCTCCCGTATTTCGTTGCAGGCATCGATTCGTTTGTCCTCGTCAATGGTAACCGAAAACAGCGCCGTTCCGTCTTTGTAATAGGTTTTTAGGCTGTCCTCGTCCATAAACTCCTGGGGAATAGAAATATCCTCGCTATCATCCAGCCACGTCACATCGCTGACTCCCTCCACCTCCGCCAATTTTTCCTTGTATTTCAGCGCCTCCGGAATGCTCACATCCCGCACCATGACTCTGGCGTTAGGGATCCCGCCCTCGTATTCAGCCTCCATCACCTCCAGCGCCACGGTGGAAAGGCTTTCCTCCGGCAAATAATCGTTCATGTCGTAGTTTACCGAAATAAAATTTCTCGCAAGCAGGCAGACTGCGAACAAAATTGCAAAAATGCACATGATCGTTTTTTTGTGATTTACTACACCCGTATAAAATCTTCTCATCCCTCAGTTTTTCCTCCTACTGATGCTTCAGTATACGCCCCGCCGCCGCCCTCTTCCACGGTCAAACCCCACACAGCTGTGGAAATACGGACAAATCCATGGAATTTGTGGGGCAAAATTCGGTCAAAATCAGGCAAATTTTTCTCTTTTGCTTCCCCTTGCCTTGTCTTTTTTGCCGGACACTTGTATAATAAATTAAAGAATAAGTTAAGGTTAGTTTCAAAGGGCAAATTTATAGCGGCGCAATATTCTGCACCCAAAGAATCGAGGGAAAATGTTAAGAGAAGAAGGAAATTTACAGACGAAATCGGCGCTGGCGGCATCGCTGAAAAAATTCATGGCAAAAAAGCCTCTAAAAAAAATCACAGTCAGCGAAATTATCACCGACTGCAATGTGAACCGAAAGACCTTTTATTATCATTTTGAGGACATCTACGCCCTGCTCAAATGGACTCTGGAGCAGGAAGCCATCGAAGTGGTGAAAAAATTCGACCTGCTGAATGACTATGAAGAGGCCCTGAACTTTACAATTCAATATGTCAAAACCAACGCCCATATCCTAAATTGCGCCTACGACAGCATCGGACGGGACGAGTTGAAACGCTTTTTCTATCAGGATTTTTCCTCCATCGTGAGGCGAACCATAGAGGACTGCGAAAGGCAAAATCATATACGGCTCGACGATGGCTTTCGGGATTTTGCCTGCAATTTTTTTACAGAAGCTATAGCCGGATTGCTGGTAAACGCTTTTAAGATGAATACGGAAATTGACAGCGCTACCATAAGTCGCTATGCGCGGCCCTTTATTCAGTCCCTACCGGATGTTCTCCGCCGGGGCACCCGCCCATAAAGCCCGCAAAGTCCACAAAGTCCACAAAGTCCATAAAGACCGCAAAGCTCATAAATCCGCGTCCCTTTTCTTCGCCCCTCAGTCCACCCTGCGCTTCAGCATGAACTTGCGAAACACCTTGGCAAGCACCGACATTTCGTTCTGTGGCAGCGTTGCAATTCCAACGGTTCTGTACTGTTCAGGCTCCATAGGTCTTATTTCCATCGCGTCGCAGGCCTTATAATTCGACCATAGCATCTCCGGAAAAATCGTTATCCCAAAGCCGCTTTTAACCATTGCCATTACCGAAAAATCGTCGTTCATCGTGTATTTCACGGTGTATTTTTTCTTGTCCTGACTGAGTATGTTGCGGATATCATTGTCCGAGCCCTTTGCCTGCATGATAATGGGCTCTCTCTTTACCTCCTCCAGGGTGATTTTTTCCTTTGCCGCCAGATGATGTCCCTGGGGAAGCAGCACATGCATCGAATCCCTATAAAGGGGCAGAAAGTCAAGCCCCTCCCGCACCGGAGCCGTTAGGAAACCGCAGTCGACCTGCCCCCGCAGGATCATTTCCGCAATTTTATCGTAATCCTCAAAGTGTAATTCAAATTCGATCTTCGGGTATTTTTTCTGAAAATCCTTTATAATATCCGGCATCCAGTGAGTCGCCACGC
>CAVGEP010000197.1:0-3696 GCA_963628105.1 Alistipes communis | reverse complement strand
GGGCAAGGTTACTCCGTCGCCGCTGAACGGCTTCGATATGTTCAACTACATGGCGATGATCGTTTGCATGAGAAGCTCGGAGGACGGACACAAGCTTTTCAAACTTTGGTACGAAGAACTGAAAGAAAAGGCTGAACAGGGCAAGGGACCGTGGAATAGCGCAGAAGAACAATACAGGATTATCTGGGACGGAATTGCATGCTGGCCGCACCTTTCAACGACCTTCAAGCTTCTCAAAAAATACGGCATTAACATGGTTACAAGCACCTATCCGAACAGCTGGTACAAGGTATATGAGACAAACGATCTGGACGGAATGGCAAAGAGTTATACAGGCAATTATGCTAACAGAAATCTTGACTACGGCAGCGACCAGATGGAAAGACTGATCAAAGAATTCAACGTAGACGGCGTTGTTTTCCACAGCAACAGAAGCTGCAAACTCATGGACTTCAGAACCTATGAGGTACAGAGAAGAATCACCGAAAAGACCGGCTGCCCGTCGGTAATATTCGACGGCGACCAGACAGACCCGAGAGTATTCAGCGATGCTCAATATGAGACAAGAATTCAGGCGCTGGTTGAAATGATGGAAAAGAACAAAGAAGCGAAGAGAAGAGGTGACTTATAATGGCTTACAAAGACACTATCAAGCAATTATGCGAAGCGGCTCTCACCCCGGGCAAAACAATTGCAAAGACGCAAAAGGAGACCGGAAAAGACTTGGTTGGATGCTTCCCGATTCATACACCGGATGAAATCATATATGCGGCAGGCTGCGTACCTGTAGGCATGTGGGGCGGCACGACGGAAATTCAGCTTGCGGACAAATATCTCCAGAGCTTCTGCTGCTCGGTTATGAGAACAAATATCGAATTCGGCATGAGAGGGGTTTATGACAGCCTCAAGGCAGTAATTATTCCTACCTTCTGCGATACTCTCAAATGCATCGAAGAAAACTGGAAGGTAGCGGTTCCGCAGATTCCGGTAATCGGAATGGCATATCCGCAGCATAGAGACCTGAAGGCCGGCATGGAGTTCATGATAACAGAGACGAGGCGTGTAAAGCACGAACTGGAGCTGATCCTTGGCAAGATTATCCTCGAAGATAAGGTTGAAGAGGCATTTGCGGTTTACGAAGATTATCGCAAGACCATGAGAGAATTTACGGAAGTTGCTGCACAGCATCCGGAAATCATCGGTGCAAAGGCTCGCTACCTGATCATCAAGGCAGGTCAGTTTATGGACAAGGCAATCTATACCGAAAAGGTAAAGGAGATCATCGCAGGACTCAAGGCAGAACCTGCGTCCACCTTCAAGGGAACGAAGGTTATTCTCACCGGACTTATGCCTGAACCTGTTGAAATTCTCGATATTTTCGACGAAAACGACATTGCGGTTGTGGGAGATGATATGAGTCTCGGCTCTCGCATTTGGAGAACTCCGGCAAGAGAGAACGTTGAAGATGTTTACGAGAAGATGGCATATATCGTTGCAGACCAGGTAGGGGATACCTTCCTCTACGAGCCGCACAAGAAACGCGGACAGCTCCTCATCGACATGGTGAAGGAAAAAGGCGCAGACGCGGTTGTGGTTATGATGATGAAATTCTGCGATCCGGAGGAATACGATTATCCTATCTACAAGGCAGAGCTTGAGGCAGCGGAAATTCCGGAGCTTTACCTGGAAACAGACCAGCAGCTGACCACTTTCGAGCAGCTAAGAACGAGAGTACAGAGCTTTGCAGAAATGTTGATTTAGAGAAAGGAAAGTACGAGGAAGACAATATGTTTTTAGGAATAGATATTGGGTCGTCATCGACAAAAGTTGCGATTTTGAATGAAAAGAAAGAGCTTGTAGGAGTTTCCGTAATCAACCTGGGAACCGGAACAAATGCATTCGAAGATGTGGTTGCGGACGCAATGAAGCAGGCAGGCGCCACGAAGGATGACATTGAGTATACCGTTGCAACCGGATACGGACGCGTCAACTATAAGGACGCAGACAAGCAGATAACCGAAATTACCTGCCACGCGAAGGGTGTAACCTTCTTGACGGAGGATGCAAAGACCATCGTTGACATAGGCGGTCAGGATGCGAAGGTTATCAAACTTGACAAAAATGGAAAGGTAACCAATTTCGTCATGAATGAAAAATGCGCAGCGGGAACCGGACGATTTCTCGAGGTTATGGCGAGGGTCCTCGGCTGCAAATTAGACGATCTGTCAGGGCTGGCAGACCAGGCTACAAAGGAAATTTCAATAAACAATACCTGCACGGTTTTCGCCGAAAGCGAAGTCATTTCGAGGCTTGCAGCCGGAGAAAACGTAGCTGATGTGGCAAGAGGCGCCCATGTTGCCATCGCAAAGCGCGTCATGGGAATGTGCAACCGCGTAGGATATGAACCTAAGGTTGTTATGACAGGAGGCGTGGCGCTGAATCCCAATATGGTAGAAGCACTTTCCAAGGAAATGGGATGCGAAATCGAAATTGTGCCTCATTGCCAGGCAGCGGGTGCAATCGGTGCCGCAGCATTTGCGTACGAAATCTGTAATAAATGATAAAAATGTAAAAATAAAAGGAAAAGGAGAACTATTATGGCAATCAAATCAGGGGCTGAATACATCGAAAGCCTGAGAAAACTGAACACAAGAGTTTACATGTTTGGCGAAAAGATTGATAACTGGGTAGACCACCCGATGATCCGTCCATCAATCAACTGCGTTGCAATTACCTATGACCTTGCAAACGACCCGCAGTACGAGGATCTTATGACTGCAACGTCAAACCTTACCGGCAAGAAGATCAACCGCTTTACGAACATTCACCAAAGCACCGACGACCTGATGAAAAAGGTGAAGATGCAGAGACTTTGCGGCCAGAAGACCGCTTCGTGCTTTCAGAGATGCGTAGGGATGGACGCCTTCAACGCTACATACTCCACCACATTCGAAATCGACAAGAAATATGGCACTCACTACCATGAGAACTTCAAGAAATTCCTCGAATTCATCCAGGAAAACGACTATGTAGTTGACGGCGCAATGACGGACCCTAAGGGCGACCGCAGCAAGGCGCCTCACGCTCAGGAAGATCCGGATATGTTCGTAAGAATCAAGGAAAGACGCCCGGATGGCATCGTGGTTCGCGGCGCAAAGGTTCACCAGACGGGCTCCGTAAACTCCCACTGGCACATCGTAATGCCAACCCAGGCCATGAAAGAAGAAGACAAGGACTACGCGGTTTGCTTCGCCTGCCCAAGCGATGCAGAAGGCCTTTACATGATCTATGGCAGACAGTCATGCGACACCAGAAAGCTTGAGGAGGGCGCAGATGTTGACCTCGGAAACAAGAAGTTCGGCGGACAGGAAGCTCTCGTAGTATTCGACGATGTTTTCATCCCGAACGAATATATCTTCATGGCAGGCGAATGGGACTTCGCCGGCATGATCGTAGAAAGATTCGCAGGCTTCCATAGACAGAGCTACGGCGGCTGCAAGGTTGGCGTAGGCGACGTGGTTATCGGAGCAGCGGCTCTTGCTGCAGAGTACAACGGCGCGGACAAGGCTTCTCACATCAAGGATAAGCTCATCGAGATGACGCACCTGAACGAAACTCTGTATTGCTGCGGTATCGCCTGCTCCGCAGAAGGTCATGCAACCGAGTGCGGAAGCTATATCATCGACCTGCTTACGG
>CAVGEP010000196.1:0-3698 GCA_963628105.1 Alistipes communis | reverse complement strand
TTTGTAGCTTCCTCGTCTTCGGCTGATTTTTTCTTTTCCCTCCAAGGTGGGGCTTTGTATGCGGCTATAAGATCGGGGTTTCGCTCTTTATCGAAGCTGAGCCTGAGATTTCCCGCTTTCTCCACCAAAGCATTCAGGGCGTTGTTATCCTGAAGCCCCAAGTCCTCAAGCAGAAGCCTGTGATTTATGGCATCTGAGGAAAACAGCTTTTTCAGCGCGTCAATTCCGTGACCGCCGTAGGTGTTCCAGTGCAAAAGCAATTTAAGAAGCGCCGCCGGATTGGTATTGGTAATTGGAACGCCGCTTCCGTAGGTCATAGGAATGTCGTACTGCCGTCCAAGGTCGAAAAAGACCTGACTGTAAGCCGGGTTTGCAAGGGCAATGACGCACTTGTCAAGAGGCAAATTTTTCTCGTAAATGTCGCTTAGGATATACAGCGCTTCGTTGATGCTGCCGTAACCCTTTACATAGGTGTCGATGTGAATGTTCGCTTCTTTTTTGCCAAGCAGCTCCGCCACATCCGATGCTGTGTACTTTCCGGCGGATAAATGCTCAAGGAGCGCCCTTTCCAGCGGGGTCAGCGGGTATTCTGTCAATGTGCTGATTTCTATGTCAAGAGGGGCGGCTTCATTTATGGCTTTTCTGATTAGCCCGATGGTGTCCGTCAGATTATCCTCTTTCAGACGAGCGGAATATTTTTCGTAGATATGTATGATTGCCTTGTTCTTGTCGGGAAACTCGCCTTTTTTGAGGGTTTCTCTGAGGACTTCTTCCTCGCAGGGAGAGGCAATTAACATTCTGAGGGTGCTTAGCGCCGCAGCGAAGTTTTCCGCGTCCGCAAAAGACGCCGAGCCAAAGTAGGGAGCGTCCTTCATGCAGGCGTATATGATGGCGGGCTCCTCCCCAGGGGTGAGGAATTTTTCCGTGACGGATATTCCGGAGATCATAAGAGCGTGTTTGGCAAGCTCCGCCGCGCCCATGATTCTGGTTCCGATGGTGTTTTTTCCGAGCCTTGCAAGGCTTCGCACCATCTCTAGATGGTTTAGACCCGGGGCAAAAATAATTGTTTCTTTCATAGCTTTCCCTTTCAAAATCAGCGAATATCTTACTTGTATTCTTCTTGTATTTTACCATAAAATCTGCGGCTTGGCACTATATAAATATATATTAGTATATGTACCAAATCGGGGACGGGATTTATATAAGTTTTCGTTGCTTTTGAAAAATCGGGATGATAAAATAGTCTGAGAAGCATACCGAAAATCGGGATGATAAAATAGTTAGAGGAGAATGCCGAAAATATGTATGCATTTAATATATTTAACATAAAACAGCCGGAGGGACATTTATGGAAAGTTTTGAACCGAAAAAATTAGCGCTGATCAGAATCCTGCAAATTCTCAGGGAGCATAGCGACTACAAACATCCGCTTTTGCAGGAGGAAATTGCAAATTATCTTGAAAAGGAATACGGAATTGTTATCGAGCGCAAGGCGGTGGGAAGAAATGTATCGCTGCTGAAAGAGGCGGGCTTTGACATTGCCTCGGGCAGAGGGGGTACATATCTTGAAAGCAGGGAGTTTGAGGATTCGGAGCTTCACATGCTTATCGATGCGGTGCTGAGCAGCAAGCACATCACAGCAAGGCACTCCAAAGACCTGATTGACAGGCTTTGCGGGCTGTCAAACCGATATTTTCGCTCTACCGTAAAGCACATTCATTCCGTAGACGACTGGGGAAAGACCGAAAATCAGGCACTCTTTTATAACATCGAGCTTGTGGACGAGGCCATTGAGCGCAGGCGGCAAATTCACTACGACTATAACAAGTACGATGTGGACAAGAAACTTCACAAAACCTCTCAGCAGTATGTCAGCCCATACCAGATGATTCTCCATAATCAAAGATATTATCTTATGGCATACAGCGAATACTGGGGGAATATGGTTTTTCACAGGCTTGACCGAATAAGCAACATGACGATTACGGGGCAAAAGGCGACACCGATAAGGTCTGTGCCGGGCTACGAAAAGGGCATCGACTACAAGAAAATTTCCTCCTCCATGCCGTATATGTATACGGACGAGCCGGAGTGGGTGGAGTTTCTTGCGGACACAAGTATTATCGACCAGATCATTGACTGGTTCGGTAGCGATGTAAAATTTCAAAAGACCGATACTGATGAGGACAGCAAAGTTCGTGTTCTTATAAAGGCAAGCCCCGCCGCCATGGAATATTGGGCGATGCAATATATGAACTATGTGGAGATTATCACGCCGCTAGCCCTGCGGGAGAAGATAAAAGAAAATCTGGAAAGTGCCGCCGAGAAATACGGGGCAAAGGAGACAGGAGAATGAACGAAGGAAGTAAATTAGACTCTCAGCAGGTGCTTAATGTGCTTGAAAGGTACAATGAAGCGTTAGAACTACTGGACTCCTATGACCACCAGACCATGAAGCATCGGAAATATTTATCAGTCCTTTGCGGGGCAGGAACTTTATCCGTCCCTCGAAGAAAAAGCGGCGCACCTTTTGTATTTTGTAACGAAGAACCACAGCTTTTGGGATGGTAACAAGCGAATAGCGGCAACCATGTTTTTATACTTTCTGGATAAGAACGGGGCGCTGTTTATGAATGATGAGAAGCTGATAGACGACCACACTCTCGTCGCTCTTACGATAATGATTGCGGAGTCCAAGCCGGAAGAAAAGGATATGATGATTACCGTTGTTATGAACTGTATGCGCCGGAGGGCGTGAGGAACGAAGTGAAAAGTGCAACAATATCTCACTCTAAAGAAAATTATTTATTAAGGTGTTATTGAAAAAATATAATATAGAAGATAGTGGTAGCTTCTAGGATATATGCTAGAGATGCTAGAGGTGTGATTGGAACGCTATTTTTTCATAGCATTATTCGACATATTATGATAAAATACTACAGTAGTTTTATATCAAAAAATTAAAAGAAAAGAGGAACGTATTATGGGATTTACTATAACGCCAGAAGTGAATACTTCGCAAGAGTTCATTGAGATAGCACAGGATTTTTCGAACCCGTTAGATTTAGTTAGAGAAGGCATAAGTAATGGGTTTGATGCACACGCAAAAAACATGACAATGGATTTTAGCGTTATTTACGAGTGCGGAGAGCGGGTCCTTAAAATTGAAATCATAGATGACGGAGATGGAATGGATGATAAGGGATTAAAGTCATTTTTTGATTTAGGAAACTCAATGAGAAGAAATACAACCGGCGCAATTGGTGAAAAGGGTCATGGAACAAAGGTCTATTTCAATAGTAAAAAAATAGAGGTGATCACTGCAAAAAATGGTGTTAAATATCATGCAATTATGGATGAGCCAAAGAGAAACTTGTTTAATAATGTTATTCCTACGGTAGAAGTTACTAGCGAAAGCAATGCGGAAAGAATAAAAGGAAGTAGAATTATCATATATGGCTATAATGAGAACCGAAGAGATAAATTTACCCATGCCCAACTGAAAGATTACATTTTATGGTTTACAAAATTCGGATCGGTAGAACGCTGCTTTGGCATTGATGATAATGCTGATGTGAAATTGAAGCTTAAGGGAGTAGATTATGATAAGTTTGAAGATATAGAATTTGGTCATGTGTTTCCTGAAGAGAGTAAGGGTACTGCCGAGTTGTTTGATGAGTATATGGTTGAGGCGCCAA
>CAVGEP010000195.1:0-3698 GCA_963628105.1 Alistipes communis | reverse complement strand
TGTTCAGCTCGTACATCGTCTTGATGTAGGTATAGGTCTTGCCAACGCCAGTCTCCATTTCAATCGTCAGGTTATAGCGACCTTCCAGCTTCTCCGACGGCTTGATCTGATTGGTACGCTGCACCTTTTGCAGATGTTCCAGAATCAGCTTGTCGGAAAGCTCCGGCACGATACGTTCGTTACGCCAGCCGGTGAAGTCCGTGTCATCTGTAAGCGTCTGCTGACCGTAACCTCTGTCCATCATATAGGTAGGCGTGAGGTACGGCTGTCCGGCAAAGACGTCAACAACTGCTTTTGCCGCATCCGCTTGAAATTTTTGATGTTTGAATTGCAGCTTCAATCGTCTTCACCTCCGGTTTCCTCATCAATCCACTCTTGCAGTTTCTTTTGCAGCATCTTCTTGTCCGGCAGATACAGGCTGTACTCTGATGCAAAGATGTTGCTGTTTTCAGGTAAGGTCATCTGAACTACTGCGTCGTTCTTTTCCTTGCAGAGCAAAATGCCGATGGTCGGGTTTTCGTCAGGGAGCTTCTGGCAGCGGTCATAGTAGTTGACATACATCTGCATCTGTCCCAAGTCCTGATGGGTGAGCTTGTCGATTTTCAGATCGATCAGCACGTAGCAGCGGAGCAGACGGTTATAGAAAACAAGGTCAACATAGAAGTTTTCCTCGTCGTAGGTAAATCGCTTCTGACGCGCTTCAAAGAGATAGCCTTTGCCCAATTCAAGCAAAAACTTTTGCAGCTTGTCAATAATTGCGGATTCAAGGTCTGTTTCGGAATACTTCGCCTGTTCTTCAAGCCCTAAAAATTCAAGAACAGTCGGCTGCTTGACAATATCCGTAGGCTTTTCAATCACGTTGCCTTCACGCGCAAGACGCATGACTTCGCCCTTGTTCCGGCTGAGTGCCAGCCGCTCGTACAGGCTCGAATTGTACTGCCGTTGCAGCGTTCGTAAGCTCCATGCAGATTTTGTCGCCTCAATTTCGTAAAAGCTGCGTTCATCCGGATTTTTGATCCGCATGAGTTGCAGATAGTGCGACCATGAAAGTGTAAACGGAGCAGGCTCGTCCGAAATCCGAAACAGCGTGTCGGATTTTCCTTCAACGAATTTCCGAAACACTGCTTCGGAAATTCGATCCTGATAGTTTAGGTAAAATTTTCTTGCGTTTTCAAGAGTATCAACCGAAAATCCCTTGCCGAACTCTGTATTCAGCGCATCGGAGAGCGTCTGAATGACCTTTTTGCCGTATCCGGCGCGGTCTTTCCCAGACTGTTGCTCTTCCACGATCCAATAGCCCAGCGCATAGTACGTCATAAGCTGAACGAGATTGACCTGATTGACTGCAATTTTTCGAGCGTGCTGAATCAGTTCAATGGAGTTGCGGCACAAAGCATTCAAGTTGACTGCAAGAGTATCCGGAGTCTTTGGTATTAAGCTGTTATTGTCCATTTCCGCACCTCCTCAGATCACCCTCACGCGCTTGGAAATATCGTTTGCATCTTCCGGCATATAGAGCTTGAAAATCTCGAACACATTGATTTTTTCCGGGCTGGACGCAAAGCCGGAATCGCGGAAGACGGCGCGGAGCGGACGGCGCTTCGCGATCTCCTTGACCACGCTTTCGGGAATATTCGCGTCAAAACAGGCGATGAGGTCGCCGTCGTTGTAGGTATGGACGGTGCAGCCTTCGATTTGCTCGGATCTGTACGGCAGGGACAGCGGCAGCCCCCAGTCAATCAGGCAGCCGAACAGCAGGTCGAGGTCGGTGCGGTCATCCTTGATGTTGGATTCCAGACCGGCAAGCATATTCTGATCGTAATCATCCGGCGCATAGTAGACGTCCTTCATGTTGGTATCGTCCAGCTTGAGGACGCGGAAACCGATATCAAGGTCTTGCGTGGTCATGGGGCTTTCGGACTTGATCTTGTCCCCGGCGCGGCGGATGCGCTCTTTGCCGATTTCGCAGATGGTTTTGTAACCTGCTTTATAGGCTTCGCTTGCTTCGTCGCACTTTTCGGGAAGCTGCACCATGATGAACTTGCGGTGCCCGCCATCCTCGGCGTTGAGTTGCATGACGGCGTGGGCAGTGGTAGCGGAGCCGGAAAAGAAATCCATAACAATATCGTCAGCCGCAGAGGAATACTGCGTAAGTGACTATTCCTGAGCTGGAGGATAGCATTTGGCAAATCATTTGAATATACGCACAGGATTTGGGAAATGACATATATTCGCCATCAAGTAGCTTTTTTACTTCCTGCGTTCCAACTTGATTGTTAATGCACTTATCATCCCAAATTGTTTTATACTTTCTTGTCCTCTGCCCGTTTTCACGAACAAGGTAGTCTTTGACGAAAATATCATACTCATTTCTACGCTCAATCATCCGTGCTACTAACCGAGATTCATCCGTTATGCACTTTTGCTTTCCCCACATCCATCGCCCATCTCTACCATCAGACTTTTTAGGTACAACAGTTAGCCAGCCGTCTTGAAAATCAAGGGACACTTCCTGTGTTGTGGGTTTGACATATATGGGAAAAAACATATCAGGTCTATCTTCTCGAAGAGAAGCCACGCCTCGTTGACGAAGTCCTAATAAGCGATACGCACCGTTTCCATCAGAATAACAGTATTCAGCTTTTTGCTCTTCTGTTAAGGGCGTACCATTTACCAGACATTTTGTAGAGTCTTTAGCATAGCACAGCAAATATTCGTGTACAGTTGCGACAAAACTGTCAGATTGGCGCCCTCTTGGATTGTTCTGAACGATTATTTTTGACACAAAGTTTTGACTGCCAAATACCTCGTCACATATTTCCCCTAAATTATCAATTTCATTATCATCAATTGAAATGGCAATAACCCCATCGTCCGTCAGCAGATTTCTCGCCAGCATCAGCCGCGAATAGATCATGCTGCACCAGTCGGAATGAAAACGCCCGTTGGTGTCGGTATTCTTGAACAGGCGGTTTTCGTCCTCGTCGTACATTCCCATCTGCGCGTTTTCTTCTTCCTGCGAGCGCATGAAATCGTCGGCATAGATGAAGTCGTTGCCGGTGTTGTACGGCGGGTCGATGTAGATCATCTTGACCTTGCTGAGATAGCTCTCCTGCAACAGCTTCAGCACTTCAAGGTTATCGCCTTCAATATAGAGGTTCTCCGTGCTGTCCCAGTCGCGGCTTTCCTCCACGCAGGGGCGCAGCGTCTTGCGGATCGGCTTGTTGGCTTCTACGATAGCTGCCTTCTTGCCGACCCATGTGAACTCGTATGCCTCGTCGCCGTCCACCACATCCGGTGAAAGCATCTGTTTCAGCATTTCAAAGTTGACTGCCCGCTTGTACACCTTCTTCTTCGGCGCGCTGCGTTCCTCATCCAGCATTTCCGTGATGCAGTTGGGAAACAGGGCTGCAATGCGGTCTATGTTCTGCGCCGTCAAATCCGGCGATTCCATGCGTAGTTTATCCATTTTCATCTTCCTCCGTGTTCATATCTGTGAGTTCTTGCTTTCCACTTAGGTCAACAGTCGTGCAGAACCGCTTTGTTTCTGCATCTTCGTCAAATGTCACCGGGTATTTTTGAGAATAGTAATTACCAATTATGTCTCCATAAAGCAGTTCAATAATGTAATCGTTTCCTTTCACGATGTTTGCATCATCACAGAAAATGTGAAAGTAAAACGAAGCGCCCTGCTTAAT
>CAVGEP010000194.1:1288-3701 GCA_963628105.1 Alistipes communis | reverse complement strand
GACGTATCAGTCAAGTCCCGATTTATCGAACTGTTCGGTGATGCTGATAGATTTGAAGCAGCTCCGCTGGATGATAACGTGGTGGAAATGTTCATCGGGCCCTTTGGCAGTAGTTTAAAAAACGAGTGTTTCGTTGCAGCTGACCAAGGGTACTGCATGGTATACGAGCAAAAGCACGCAATAAAAAAGACTATGGATGTCGACACCCGATATATAGACGAGAAAAAGTATAAGGAATTGCACCGGTTTACCGTTCAAGGCGGAGATATCATTGTTAGCTGTCGAGGAACCATAGGAGAAACATTCATCATTCCCGAAGGTGCGCCGTTTGGCATTATGCACCCATCCATAATGAAAATTCGTCTTAAAGCGTCTGCATACAACCGTGTCTTCTTCAATCACTTGCTACAAACCGTTTTAGATTGTCATGCAGCCGAGGCTAATGGGAGTGGCGTAAAGATGGCCATCACGGCAACAGCACTGGGAAAAGAGCACTTCATCCTACCTCCTATGGCGCTGCAGGAGCAGTTCGCAGCCTTCGTCGAACAGACCGACAAATCAAAATTGGCAGTGCAGAAAGGGCTGCAGGAACTGGAGACTTTGAAAAAATCTCTGATGCAGCAGTATTTTGGGTGATTGCGATGTTGAGCGTCAAAAACGGAAAAGAAAAGCAGCTTGTTTATTCAACAGAGTGCGCTCGGTTTAAAAAGGCAATTAAATCGCAGTTTTATCTTGAAGCAGTGGCTATAAGCTACGCAATTATTGAGGATAGACTTATTGCATTTCCTTATCATGCCGGAATTGCGACAAGAGGCAAAGGAGAGCCGTGAATAAATTTTCATCGGAAACAGGAGGGCACAAGATGAACTTTGATTATATGAAACAATTTACTCAGCTTGCAAAGCTCTATGAATACTGCGAAGAGGCCGATGAGTTTGCGTTGGCAAAGCCGAACATCAGCGTTACGGCTGCACGCAAGGCTGTTGAGTATATAGTCAAGCTCATTTATTCCTCCATTGTGAGCTACTTCAACAAATAATTGATGGCCGCCAACAGCAGCTTCAAAAACTTGACGAGCTTGTGAAAGCCCGATTTATCGAGCTGTTTGGGGATTGCTTAACTAACCCCAAGGGCTGGAAAACAAAGTGTCTTGAGGATATCGCCGATGTAGGTTCAAGTAAGCGAGTATTTGTCGAGGAATTGCGGGAAGATGGCGTTCCGTTTTTTCGTGGAACAGAGGTGGGCGCTTTGGCTGAGGGAAAGTCGGTTTCCCCAGAGCTGTTCATAACAGAAGAACATTATGCCGCACTTTGTTCAGCTACTGGAGCTCCACAGATCGGAGATTTATTAATGCCATCTATTTGCCCAGACGGGCGAATTTGGGTGGTGAATACAGATAAGCCGTTCTACTTCAAGGATGGTCGTGTTCTGTGGGTTCATTCAATTGATATCAGTTTTAATCCCGTTTTTCTGCTTTACACTTTGAAAGACAGGATTATGACCGATTATAACAGTATTGCATCTGGAACTACATTTGCAGAACTGAAGATATTTGCTCTTAAAAAATGTAGGGTATTCGATGCACCGTTAGATCTTCAAAACGAATTCGCAGCCTTCGTCGAACAGACCGACAAATCAAAATTGGCAGTGCAGAAAGGGCTGCAGGAACTGGAGATTCTGAAAAAATCTCTGATGCAGCAGTATTTTGGATAAAAGTAGTATGACTGACGATATCACCGGCCTTCTGTGCCGGATAAAAGATAACATAAAACTTATTGACGGCGGAGACTCGCGTGAGGCTCTGCATGATGAAGTGTGCGCGGATTTTCTCGAAATGATAGAGCTCATAAAGCTTTTTCTCATATCCGAGCGCGATAGTTACTACGGCTACTTTCTCATGAACATGCAATTTGCAGCCGAGCTCGGCTCGGACAGCATCGCCGGAATAAAGCTCAACACCTTCCCGCCGGTGTTTGCCGCAAATCCCCTGCTGCTGTGCAGGTTTTCAATCAAGGAGATCATTTACATAGTCTGCCACGAGATCGACCATGTTCTCCTGAACCATCCGGCAGAAATGGTAAAGGCAAACCCCGAGCAGGACGAGGAGACATTCCGGCTGTTCAACCTCGCTGCGGACGCTGCCGCAAACGATCGGCTCAACTACGAGATCGTGACGCAGAAAAGGCGCTTCATGTCCCCTCCCGAGGGGCTTATTACCTCCGACTCGCTTGCGAAAATGTTCGGGATCAGAAATATAATACACATGGAAAGCTATGCGTATTACTTCGAGCTGATAAAAAACAGGAAAGCGAAAAAGCCCCATAATAATGAGCTGCCGAATGGGCAGGAGTCAATTATGCAGAAGCAGCTTGCCAAATATGGCAAGAGCGAGAATGTCAGCCTTTCCGACCAC
>CAVGEP010000194.1:0-1221 GCA_963628105.1 Alistipes communis | reverse complement strand
GGATGTCGAAAACGATGCCGAGGATGCTGATGCCGCCGTGCGTGAGCTGGTAAACGCTGCCGCGGATATGATGAGCGAGGAAAGCCGCGGCCTTATGCCGGGGCGATTTATGAGTCAGGTCGAACGGCTCAATCAGCCGCCTGTGCTGTCATGGCAGGCAATACTCAAAAAATACGTCGGAACAATCACGGCAAACAAGCGCAAGACCCGTCTGCGCCTTAACCGCCGCCAGCCGGAGCGCTTCGATCTGTCCGGCTCGACCGATGATAAACTGCTGAAGATTGTCGTTGCTATCGACACCTCCGGCTCGGTCAGCGATGCCATGATTGCCGGAATTTTCAATGAGATATTCGCCATTCTCGCCAGACGGCGGCATGAGATTACGGTCATCGAATGTGACAGCGAGGTGCAGCGGGTGTATAAAGCACGCACTCCGGCCGATATAAAGCTCAAGGTTTCAGGGCGCGGCGGAACGAGTTTTTCACCCGTGATCGAATATGTGAATAACGACCGGTATTTCCGCGATGCGCTGCTTATCTATTTCACCGACGGCTACGGGGAATGTAAAATTCCAAGGCCGAAAACCTACCGAAACCTGTGGATAGTGATCGGCGGCGCAGATAATCTTTCTCTGAGCGAACCTTACGGCGCGGTTTTGAGCCTGTAGGAAGGGAGAAACGACATGGATGAAAAGAGGGCATTCATTGTTCGCAAGCTGATTGGCGAGCAGCTGGTTGATCTGTGCAAGCGGAGAGCGGAAATCATTTTTGACCCTGCCCTGTGCTCGCAGGAACGCTGCATTCGCTTTACAACTCCGCTGCTGGAAAAAATAATTCCGCCGACTGACAAATCGAAGAGCGGAAGTAATTTAATGTATGAGATTCATAACGGGATTGATGAGTTTAGCTTCAGCGCAGCAATCAGAAACAAAGGCTTGACAAAAAGCAGCGAAAAGACCTGCCTAAAGCTTGCAAAAAGCTGTGGCGCGGACTTTGATATATCCCGTAATGCATGCTTTATAAAACAGTGGAAATATCCCGATTCTGCACTGAACTTTGAAAAGATAGCCGCCGCAGCAGAGGATTTTTTCGAGTTTGAACTTCCGTATTTTGAAAAGGAACTCGAAAAGTGGTATAACGACCACGATTATCGGATCAGGAGCTTTCCGGAGCTTGAGCTGATTCCGATAGAAAAGAACGAGCTTCCCGACGAACTGTTCAT
>CAVGEP010000193.1:0-3702 GCA_963628105.1 Alistipes communis | reverse complement strand
CGCCTTCAGAACACCATAAGCATAATTTACCACATTGTGCTTTCTCCAATCCTGAACAGCAATGAGCCTTTCCGCTGTTACGATCAATCCGGCTTCTTCATGAACCTCTTTTTCTGTATTGGATGCAATGGATTGATCTACATCACACCAGCCTCCCGGCAATGCCCATGTTCCGTTATTTTCACGGACAAGAAGGATTTTCTCATTGACAAACACAGCCGCTCTGGTATCGACTTTTGGTGTTTGGTAGCCGGATTTGCCGCAGAACAAATCAAAGACTTTGTTTACCGGAATATCTGCCTTCAGCGACAGCATTTCTGCCGCAATTTCCCGCAGTTCTTCATACCGTTCTTTGTCGTACTGATCTTTTCCGTATTGAAGCCCTGCCTGCGCAATGCTCTGAATACGAATCGCAAACTCAATCCACTTATCATTCATATAAGTACCTCTGCAAATTCCGATTTGTCGATATCTTATCCTTGTTCTTTCATATACATTTCAAACTGTTCCCGCATAGTTTGCAGGCGGTTGGTCACGGCGCTGTGCGTTTTATAGCCGAGCGACGCCGCAATTTCCTTAGTTGTGCGGGCGTATATTTTTTGTCATCAAAGGCAGGGATGTTTCCGGTAAAATCATGCGTTTTATAGTACGCCTGAAGCGCATACCGCGTCTCTTTATCGTATGGCATGGCGAGTCCTCCCACTACATATTTTTATAATCGTTCCCCCATTGTGCCATAGCATCAAGGATGGGACCAAGCGTCTCTCCAAGCGGCGAGAGCGCATACTCCACGCGCGGCGGGACTTCGGGATAAACGGTTCTCGTGAGGATCCCGTCTGCCTCCATCTCACGCAGGCTGTCGGTCAGTACCTTCTGGCTGATGCCTTCGAGATCTTTGCGAAGTTCGTTGAATCTCCACGGGCGGGCACGCAGGTTGCGGATAATGAGCAATTTCCATTTGCTCCCGATGAGTTGTACCGTTGTTGCCACGGGGCAGGCGGGCAGTTCTTCTTTTGTCAGCATGATAATACCTTCCTTTGTGTTGCATTTGATTTTACATGTTACACTTATATTATACCATAACATTCGCGTTTTTCAAGCGTTTTTTCAAGCCCTTTTCCAAGGGTTACTTTTTTATTACCGAGGCACAAAAAAGTGCGTACTTTACAAGCCGAAAAACCTGTTGTATACTGTTCTTGCAAGCAGGGGAACGGATCCGCCCCGAAGCAAAAAATCAAAGAAAAAAGATAAAGCAGGAGATCATATCATGAACAAGAACACATTCCATCAGGTAAAGCTCGCAAAGGGCGAGGTCAGCGTTTACGATTTCGGCGAAGTAAAGCTGCACGCATATAAAACCAACGATTTCATTGACGACGAAGTATTTATCGTTGAGAAGAACGGCAAAGCCGTCGTCATTGAGTCGCCATGCTTCCATGACAACATTTCCGAGCTGACCGAATACCTCAAGGGGATGAAGGTCGAGGGCGTACTTGTTGCCTATCACGGTGCAGGTGCGACATTTTTGCCCGATGTGCCGAAGTACGCCACGCAAAATGCGGTGGAATACTCCGAAAACGGCGGCGGAAAGGCGCTGATCACGAATTTCACTGCCGCATTCGGTGACATCTTTGACAATACCGTGCATCAGGTGACAAACATCATCGGGGAGGGCAAAGTAACCATCGGCGGCATCGGATTTGTCATTCATCCGACGCACGAGGCTTTCGATATCGAAATTCCCGAAATCAACGCGGTCTATACGCATATGCTCGGTCATGACTGTCACTCTATTGTTGCGGGATCGAGTCACGCCGATGCGATCATTTCCCAACTTCGCGGCTATATCGAAAAGGGCTACTGCCTGATCCTCACCTCACATTACACGCCCGAGGATCTCAAGGATGCGGAAACCAAGATCGCGTACCTTGAAGACCTGAAAACCATTGCCGCAGAAAGCAAAAACGCCGAAGATTTCAAGGCAAAGGTATCCGCGCGCTATCCGCAGTATTCGGGGCAGAATTACCTTGATATGACCGCCGGATTCTTCTTTTCCTGACAGGATGCAAAGCGAAAAAAGGCTGTATCTGATCCGCGCACTTTTAAGGGAACGACGGGAGGATCTGTCCGTTCCACAGGAGGAGCAGGCGCAAAAGCGCCTGCTCCGCACGCTTTTCAATGTCCGTCCGCCGAAACCGTGCGACGCGGAGTTTCTGCGGGTACAGGACGAATATCTCAAAGAAGAAACGCGGCAAAAGGGCGTGACCGACTTTGCTGCCCTTACGCCGATCCGCTCCGATATTTACCTGTGGCAGGGCGATATCACAACGCTGAAATGCGACGCTATCGTCAATGCCGCGAACAGCGCGCTGCTCGGTTGCTTTTGCCCGAATCACGGGTGCATCGACAATGCGATCCACA
The DNA here is from genome assembly GCA_963628105.1 of Alistipes communis. GTDB lineage: Bacteria > Bacillota > Clostridia > Peptostreptococcales > Anaerovoracaceae > CAG-238. The sequence continues at coordinate 1,281 of CAVGEP010000193.1, read as the reverse complement.
CCTTCGCGGGCGTTGAACTTCGCCTTGCCTGTGCGGAGCTGATGTCAAAGCAAGGGCACGATGAACCGACGGGACAGGCGAAAATCACGCCGGCATTCAACCTGCCGTGCCGGTATGTCCTCCACACGGTCGGACCGATTGTCGGCGGGCGGCTGACGGAGAGAGACTGCGAGCGGTTGCGCTCCTGCTACCGTTCTTGCCTTGCTCTGGCGGATGAAAAACACCTCGGAAGTATCGCTTTCTGCTGTATCTCAACCGGAGAATTTCGTTTTCCGAATGAGAGAGCGGCAGAGATCGCAATACAGACGGTAAAGGATTATAAAAAAGAAACGAGAAGCGAAATCAAGGTGATATTTGATGTTTGGAAGAACGAGGATTACGAAATTTACAACCGACTGCTCAGCACAGACCCAAAGGCTGAAAACCGCACTTGACGAAGCCGACGCGGTGGTCATAGGCGCAGGTGCAGGGCTTTCGACCTCGGCGGGATTTACCTACGACGGCGAGCGGTTTCATAAATATTTTGCTGATTTTGAGGCGAAATACGGCTTTCACGATATGTATTCGGGCGGGTTTTACCCGTATGATTCACCGGAGGAACACTGGGCATATTGGAGCCGGTATATCCGCATCAACCGCTATATGGACGCGCCGAAGCCGGTCTATGAAGAACTGTTCCGTCTTGTGAAGGACAGGGACTATTTTGTCATCACAACGAATGTTGACCACTGCTTTCAGAAAGCGGGCTTTGATAAAAAGCGGCTGTTTTACACGCAGGGCGACTACGGACTGTTTCAATGCAGTGAACCTTGCTGTCAGGAGACATGGGACAATGAAGCGGTTATCAGGCAAATGGTCGCAGAGCAAAAGGACATGAAAATTCCGTCTGCGCTCGTCCCGCGCTGTCCGCACTGCGGAAAGCCCTTGACCATGAATCTTCGTTCAGACGACAGGTTTGTTGAGGACGAGGGCTGGCACGAGGCGGCGGGGCGGTATGCAAACTTCCTGCGCACCCGTGAGGGACAAAAGATGTTGTTTCTCGAACTCGGTGTCGGGTATAACACGCCCGTCATCATCAAATATCCATTTTGGCAGATGACCGCGAAGAATCCCCGCGCAACTTACGCCTGTATCAACCGCGGCGAGGTGTTCTGTCCTGACGAAATTGCCGACAGAGCGATTTGCGTTGACGGGGATATCGGAGAAGTGCTTGAAAAAGTTCTGTGATATTTCATTCTGTTTTGACTTAGCAGTTGCATTTTCGTGAGTTCTATGGTATAC
>CAVGEP010000192.1:0-3703 GCA_963628105.1 Alistipes communis | reverse complement strand
ATGGTGCTGACCGCAGCAGGCTTTGGCAAGGGCGGCACAGGGGAGAGGATACTCAAGATAACCATACCGGAAAATCTTGATTACGAGGGGCTGTTTGACGATCTGTTTGAAGAATATACCAAGTCCGCTTCCCTTGAAAGAGTAAAAATGACAAATGTAGGCACAATGTACGAGCTTAGCTACGATATCAAACTGAAAAATGACAATGTTCCAAAGGAATTTATCGACAAGCTCAGGTGCAGAAACGGCAATCTGAATATAGTCTGCGGCAGAGCCGAAGAAAAGGAAAGCCTGTAGAAGGGTTGCTTTGGCATCCGATTTGAACTATAATAGATAGAGAAATTCGTACGGAGAATATTGCTGAAAGGAGAAATACATAAATGAAAAAAATCGGTTTTATCGGCATGGGGAATATGGCACAGGCGCTGGCAATGGGATTTTTGCGCAGCGGAAAGGAAAGCGGGGAAGCGATTTTCGCCTTTGCCCCGAACCAAGAGAAATTACGGAAAAATGCGGAGTACATCGGTTTTGTACCTTGCAAATCGGCTGCGGAGGCGATAGATAATGCCGAGCTGGTAATCATAGCCTGCAAACCCTATCAGGTTGAAAGGGTTTTAACAGAAAATCGTGATGCCCTGGCAGGAAAGGTAATCGTAAATGTGGCTTATGGCTGGACTTTGGACAAGGCCATCCCGCTTCTTCCGGGAAACGCCCATTATCTGCACATTGTGCCAAACACGCCGGTTTCGATATGCAGCGGTATAATCCTTGCGGAAGAAACAAATACATTGGGGGAGGACGAGCCGTGGGTGCAGGAGCTTCTCCGCGCGGTGGGCGAATATGTAAAGCTTCCGACTCATTTGATCGGGGCGGCAAACGCGGTGGCAGGCTGCGGGCCGGCATTTATCGCCATGATGATCGAGGCGCTGGGAGATGCGGGAGTAAAACACGGTCTTTCCAGAGATGAGGCCTATACCCTTGCAACCAGTGTAATGGCAGGTACGGCGCAGCTGCAGAAGGAGACGGGACTGCATCCTGCAATTCTCAAAGATCAGGTCTGCTCTCCAGGGGGGCTTACCATCCGCGGAGTTGCGGCGCTGGAAGAAGCAGGCATGAGAAACGCCTTGATAAAGGCTGTGGATGCCACATTCATTTAGCTGCATAGTTATTGAAAAAGGAAAGCCCCCGAAAACCAAAACCGGAGGCTTTTTTAAAAAGACTTCGCAGAAGCGCTTGCAAGAGCTTCTTGTCCAAAATCCTTGTGTATTGTCGAAATCCGCGTAGCCGTTCTTAGCCCAAAATTGCCTTCAAATCTTCCTCAGGGGTCGTGGTAGGGCCGATATTGTAGTGCTCTACAAGGAAATTCAGCACATTTGGCGAAACAAAGGCAGGAAGCGTCGGACCCAGGCGAATGTCCTTGATTCCCAGATAAAGGAGCGTAAGAAGGATGCACACAGCTTTCTGTTCATACCAGGAAAGAATGATGGAAAGCGGCAGCTCGTTTACGCCACAGCCGAATGCCTCCGCAAGGGCAAGGGCAACCTTAACCGCGCCGAAAGCATCGTTGCACTGACCCATGTCCATGAGCCGTGGAAGTCCGCCGATCTCGCCTATATCAAGGTCGTTGAAGCGGAACTTTCCGCAGGCACAGGTGAGAACGATGGTATCTGCCGGAGTCTGTTTTACAAGCTCCGTGTAGTAATTCCGTCCCGGTCTTGCGCCGTCGCAGCCGCCGACCACGAAGAAATGCTTGATGGCGCCGCTTTTCACTGCATCGATGACCTTGTCCGCAACACTGAGCACCGTGTTATGACCAAAGCCCGTGGTAACGGTGGTTCCGCCGTTGATGCCGGTAAAGACCGTATCCTCCGCATATCCGCCAAGTTCGAGAGACTTTTCGATAACCGGAGTAAAGTCCTTGTCCTCGCCGATGTGAACCATCTCAGGATAGGAAACTACTTCCGTGGTGAACACCCTGTCATTGTAGCTTTCCTTAGGCGGCATCAGGCAGTTGGTGGTAAAGAGAATCGGCGCCGGAATATCTGCAAATTCCTTTTGCTGATTCTGCCATGCGGTACCGAAATTTCCCTTGAGATGAGGATATTTTTTCAGCTCCGGGTAGCCGTGAGCCGGGAGCATCTCACTGTGGGTGTAAATGTTGATACCCTTATCCTTCGTTTGCTCCAGCAGCTGTTTCAGGTCGTAAAGGTCGTGGCCGGAAATGACGATGAACGGGCCCTTCTCCACCGTAAGGGGCACCGCAACCGGAACCGGATTTCCGAAAGTCTGCGTATTGGCTTTGTCAAGCATTTCCATGCAGGTAAAGTTGACTTCCCCGGTTTCCAGCACAATCGGAAGCAGCTCATCCATGCCCCAGTCTTCGCCGATGGCAAAGAGGGCTTTCAGGAAGAATTTATTGACCTTTTCGTCGGTGTACCCAAGCACTCCGGCGTGATACGCGTAAGCCGCCATGCCCTTGATTCCGAACAAAATCAGAGATTTAAGGCTTCGCACATCCTCGTTTGCATCCCAAAGCTCTGCCATATCGTAGTCATCGGTTCTGCCGCAGGAAGAAGCGCAAGCCCCGCAGTTCGGCACGAGCTTTTCCTTTTCTGCATGAACCTCGTCAATTAATTTTTTGATGGTGTCCTCGTTAAAGTTTGCATTTGTAATCGTGGTAAACAGGCCTTTTATTAAGAGCTTATAGATATTTTCCGTCGCCCCTCCGCCGGTACCTGCCGCCCGAGCAAGCCCGATCAGGGCGCCTATGAGCTTATCCTGCAAATCCGATACTTCGTAATTTTTTCCGCATACGCCGGCATTTCCCGTGCATCCTTTGCAGCCAACCGTCTGCTCACATTGAAAACAAAACATCTTAGAATCCATATTCATTTCCTCCGTTTCCTTTTTAACTGTTTGCGTTATTTTCTTTTCGCTGATTTTATTTTCACCAAAATTTTCGCAGGTGATTCTTGCTTTTGTAAACACATTGTATTATGATTATCGTAGAAAGTATGTTGTCATAACAACAAAAACAACAAAAAGTACGTTGGAGAGAAAAGAAACACTGGATTTTGAATAGCAAAAAATAAGAATATCGGTTATTGATAAGAATGTTTAAAAATATGCAGGAGGACGAAAATGAAGGTACTGAATTTTATCTTTGAGTATTGGCTCATCCTTTTGTTTCTGGCAATTATCCTTGGCGGAATCATCGTCAGGTTAGTCACCCATCAGCCGTTCAAGGGTGACATAACACCGGTGGGAGTATTTCAAGACCTGCCGGAAAGCGTTACAGGCATGAAAAAGCCTGATGAAGATGTGAACAGACAGGAGGAAAACCCTTGCTTACCACATTAGCCTCTCGCGCTACTTTAGCGACTTGTAATAAAGCATACAGTGGCAGTAGCCCTCGAAATTTGGGTCTTTTATTTGTTCCTTAAACTCATCGCACATACATTTGGTGGCTTCCGTGCGCTCCATACGGCAGGGACAGTAGCCGCCTGTCTTTTCGAGTCCTTCTTTTACGGTTTTTACAATTTCCGCATTTGGATTTAAAGTGATTTTCATTTTGCATAACCTCCCTATCTATCCGGCTTGAACCGGTGCGTAACGATTCAGCTGCCGGAGCCGCCGCTGCAATCCTTTGATTTGCTAACGATTATAGAACCGGGGAAAGAAAATGTCAAGAGGTACATATATG
>CAVGEP010000191.1:2382-3707 GCA_963628105.1 Alistipes communis | reverse complement strand
GATTGAAGGCTGTTCGGAAAAAACCTTGAGCTACTACCGTAAAACCATTGAGGCGATGTTGAACGGGATAGGTAAATCGGCGCAGCAAATCACGACGGATGACCTACGCAAATACTTGATGAAATATCAGATTCAGCGCAGGTCAAGCAAAGTGACGATAGACAATATCCGCAGGATCTTATCCAGTTTCTTCTCTTGGTTGGAGGACGAGGACTTTATCGTGAAAAGCCCGGTGCGTCGGATTCACAAGGTCAAGACTGCGAAAGTTGTCAAAGACACCTACTCTGAGGAAGCCTTGGAGCTGATGCGCGATAGCTGCACAACAGCACGGGATTTGGCAATGATCGATCTGCTTGCATCCTCCGGGATGCGTGTCGGAGAGATGGTCACGCTCAACCGCGAGGACATCAATTTCAACGAACGGGAATGCGTTGTCACAGGCAAGGGAAATAAAGAGCGTCTGGTCTACTTCGATGCTAGGACGAAAATCCACTTGCAGAATTATCTTGAGGGTCGGGCAGACAGCAACCCTGCGTTGTTTGTCTCGCTCAAAGCTCCATATGATCGGCTAATGATCGGCGGCGTAGAAACACGGCTGCGAGAACTCGGAAAACGTCTGAATATCCCGAAGGTGCATCCGCACAAGTTCCGGCGAACACTGGCAACCTTAGCCATAGACAAAGGAATGCCCATAGAGCAAGTCCAGCAACTCTTGGGACATCAAAAGATTGATACTACCATGCACTATGCAATGGTGAAGCAACAGAATGTAAAGCTGGCACATAGAAAATACATTGGATAGTGAGGAAAGCATGAAGATCAAAGACATCGGAACGGTAGTTACAGGTAAGACCCCGGCAACTTCTCATGCGGAGTTTTATGATGGCGATTATATGTTTGTGACTCCAACTGAATTGCATGGTGGCTACAAAGTATCTGCATCTGAAAAGACTATTACGGATGCTGGATTAAAAAGCATAAAAAGTAATATGATTAGCGGAATTAGTGTATTAGTCGGCTGTATTGGTTGGGATATGGGGAATGTTGCTATGTGCTTTGAAAAATGTGCAACAAACCAGCAGATCAATAGTGTAACGAGAATAAAGGATAGTTTTAATCCCTACTACCTGTATTATTGGCTTAGCACCAAGAAAGACTACTTGTTTTCGATTGCTTCTGTAACGAGAACGCCTATACTGAGTAAGGGAGTCTTTGAGGAAATTGAAATTCCCAATATAGACCGCTTGGAGCAAGACAAAGTTTCAAAGATACTTTTGTCATTGGATCAAAAAATTGAATACAATGCTGCCGTAAATGATAATTTA
>CAVGEP010000191.1:0-1721 GCA_963628105.1 Alistipes communis | reverse complement strand
CGGAGAACAGATTGCCTACAAAGACAGCACCTATGAGCTTGTGTCAAAGGTAGCCTACCTGATCGGCGTCCCGCTCCGTATTTTTCAAAATGAACACGAGCCACCGAAGATAGAGATATACAACCGGCTTGAACAGGATAAAAATGCCCGTATCATTCGTAATCTATGTATCATCCGCACCGCCATTGAGCGCAATTACCGAAAAATAAATGACATCATGCGGATGGAATACCGTGGGCTTCTTTCGATGCCTGAGATTCTTCCAATGTCCAGTATGCAGCAGCTTTCAAATGACGGAATTAGCTTTATCAAAAAGTCGAGTACAAAGCTCTGCCACCACATTATCGAGATCAACCGGCTGATTTCAGACCGCATTAACAACTGCAAAAGCCTCTTTCCAATCTGGATTAACTGGGCGTACATAAAAGAGCTGTTCATCATGCCAAACGGTTTGACAGAGGACGGAACGAAAGATGCTGCGGACATCTATTACGCAAGTCTCTCCTACTACCCCTATCAAATGTATATCAACTGGGTACCGATGGACGAGGGTAATGTCCTCTATAATGACAAGAAGTTTGCTACCCTGCTTTATCAATGGCATTGCGACGCCTTCACGGAATACAGTAAAGTCTCCGATGCAGGGGCTTTTGTAAAAAACAATATCTACGACTTCATAGATGACAGTGAGAAGACCGTATTGGTAGTGGACTGCGAAAACTCTGACCCGTACAAGCTGTGTGCCACGCTCAAAAACCTTGATTATGAGGTCATGCAGAAAATTACGGCGATCATTCTCTTTGATGACGTGCATACTGCTACGGCGTGGCGGATTCTTGAAAACTACACCCGCATCCCCGTTGAACATATCATGATTGAGCGGATCAAGCAGAACAAATCACTGGTAGACATCAAGCTCACCGCAAGAGCCTGTCAGGAACACTACCAGAAGCAAGTAGATTCCTTCGTCATTGTCTCAAGCGATTCCGACTACTGGGGGCTTATCTCTTCCTTACCGGACGCCAGATTCCTTGTCATGATTGAGCGGGAAAAATGCGGACCGGATATGAAGGCGGCACTTGCAGAATCCGGGATATTCTACTGCTATCTGGATGACTTCTACTCCGGCAACAGCGAGGACATCAAGAAAAACGCACTATTCAAGGAGATGTACCGCTGGATTGACAACTCCGTTCACCTGAATGTCAACGATATGTTTGATGCAGCTCTGCGAAACACGAGGATCGAAATGTCTCCCGCAGAGCGGCGGCAGTTCTATGAGAAGCACATCAGGCACATGACGCTGACCATCGACGAGAACGGAAACGTCAGCATTGAACTGAAACGCGGATAGCCTTGGTTTCTATTCCGGGAGGAATGTGGATGGACAACAGATTCTATTTTGGATTCAATACATCGGAGGAACGGAAAAAGCGCAGAAAAGCAGAGCTGTACTCCATGAGTGAGCAAGTCAGCACCTTCTTTTGGGATGAAGCCCCGCAGCATGGATTGGAAATGCGTGAAGGGCAGCAGGATATGTCCTTTGAGATTGTGGACGCCCTCATAAATGATCAGCACTTTGCGATTGAAGCTGGCGTGGGCATTGGCAAGTCCTTTGGCTATCTTGTGCCGGTGCTGCTGTACAGCAAATGCATGAACAAGCCGGTTATCATTGCAACCTCGACCATTGCACTTCAAGAACAGCTCTGGCGTGATGTCCA
>CAVGEP010000190.1:0-3722 GCA_963628105.1 Alistipes communis | reverse complement strand
GCCATATCCATTGCAACCTGAGCCTGCTCTCTCATCTGCGAGAGGATCACATCGGTGCTTGCAGGCTCGATTCCGCCTGTATCTATCAGAGCAAACTGAACGCCGTTCCACTCGGCTTCTGCGTAGATTCTGTCTCTGGTTACTCCGGGTGTGTCCTCTACGATGGAAAGGCGCCTTCCTATGATTTTATTAAAAAAAGTTGATTTTCCAACGTTTGGCCGTCCTACAACAGCAACGATCGGTTTACTCATCAAATATCCCTCCTATGAACCTGGCAGGGTCGAATTCTTCCAAATCTTCGATTCCCTCTCCTACGCCGATAAACTTGATCGGCATATTATATTCCTCGGCGATGGTTATTGCGATTCCTCCCTTCGCCGTTCCGTCAAGCTTGGTCAGGATGATGCCCGTAATGTCCGCAACCTGCCCGAATTCCTCAGCCTGCGAAACCGCATTCTTGCCGGTAGTCGCATCCAGAACCAGCAGGGTTTCCCTGCTTGCTTCGGGATATTCGCGGTCGATTATCTTGTTCATCTTTTCCAGCTCGTTCATCAGATTTTTCTTGTTTTGGAGCCTGCCTGCCGTATCGCAGATAAGCACATCTATGTCCTTTGCCTTCGCAGACTGGATAGCATCGTAGATTACCGCCGACGGGTCCGCACCCTCTTGATGGCGAATTACATTTATTCCATTCCTCTCGCCCCATATGCAAAGCTGCTCGGCAGCGGCAGCTCTGAAGGTATCCGCCGCACAGAGCATGACCTTCTTGCCTTCTTTTTTGCACTTGTGCGCAAGCTTTCCGATGCTCGTTGTTTTTCCGCCGCCGTTTATTCCTATCATCAAAATCACCAGAGGCGTTTCGTCGCAAAGCTTCTGTGCCTTGCCCTTATCGACCATCATCGTCATTATCCTTTGCAAGCCTTTTTTTACATTTTCCGGATTGGAGACATATTCCTCCTTCACGAAATCTCTCAGCTTGTCCATAATTTTTATGGTCGTTTCCATACCGATATCCGAGGTGATTAGGACTTCCTCAAGTTCGTCCATTAGTTCTTCGTCTACCGTTCCTCGTGCCATAATGACATCGGATATTTTTTCCGATAGCCTTCCGAAGAAGGATTTTTTTTCTTTGAATAGTGACATTTTATTTCCTCTCTTATTTATATCAGGGCTTCATCGTAGATTTTTTCTTGTCCGGAGCTTTCTCTTCAAAGCTCAAAATCGTCCCCAAGTCTAAGCGAGAGAACCTTCGAAATACCCTGTTCCGGCATGGTTACACCGTAAAGCACGTCTGCGTGTTCCATGGTCGTCTTTTGGTGGGTTACGATTGCAAACTGAATCCCGTTGAACTTCCGGAGATAATTTGCGAATCTGTCGATATTGCTATCGTCCAGCGCCGCTTCTACCTCGTCCAAAATGCAAAATGGCGTCGGCTTTGTTTTCAGCACCGCAAACATAAGGGCGATGGCGGTCATGGTCTTTTCTCCGCCGGACATGAGGTTGATGTTCTGGAGTTTCTTTCCCGGGGGCTGGGCGATGATTTCAATGCCGGATTCCAGAGGATTTTCCTCATTATCCAGGGTCAGCTCCGCGTGTCCGCCTCCAAAAAGTTCCTTGAAGATTTCTTCAAAGTTCACAACAACCTGGTCAAAGTTTTCCTTGAATTTCGTCTTGATGGTCTTATCCATATCGCCGATGATCGCCTGAAGCTCCTGAATCGCCGCAAGAATGTCGCTTCGCTGCTCGGTAAGAAATTCATATCTTACGCTGATCTGCTCGTATTCCTTGATTGCGCCGATATTTACATCGCCAAGCTCCTTTATCCTGCTTTTGATCTCCCTGCTTTCCTTGGACGCGGTCGAAAAAACAAAATCGCTTTTTTTCATGGAAAGCGCCTGTGCATAAGAAATCTCGAAGTCCTCCCAGAGCTTTTCTTTCCAGGTGTCCATCTGGGTTTCGTTCTTGGCAAGCTTTATCTCAGCCTGGTATTTTCTGTCTTGGCAGGCGTTCAGGGTCTCGCCGATTTGCGTATATTCCGTCGTCATTTCGCCAAGAGATGCAGAAAGATTCGACTTTTCCTCCGAAATTTCGCTTATGTATTCCTCGAGTCTTGTTTTTTCTTCCTGCATGCTGCGATAGTCATCTTCGGAATTTTCGCTCCCGAAGAGTATCTGCGACTTTTCCTTTTCCAAGGCATCGATGCGTTCCTTTTTCGCAAAGATCCTGTCGTTTGTCTCTTCTACCGTCGCGATAACATTTCCGAGCAGGCTGCTAGCCATCTCAAATTTGCCATCCCATTCGGTCTTTGCTATCCTAGCCTTCGTGATTGCTTCGCCGGCATCTTTACTCTGCTGCTTTACATTTTCGAACTCATCCATGCTTTCGAGGGTTTCCTTCTCGAGGCTTGCAATCTTATTCTCAGCTTCGAGAGCCTTCTCGTTGAGACTATGCTCGGTTCGATCCAGCTTCTCAAAGTCGCTCTGTATGCTAAGGAGCTCCCGTTCCTTTCTGGCATCGCTTTCCATCGTGTCGGCGTAGCTTTCCTCCAGCGATTTTAGTTGGGCTTCTGTCTGAATTATTGCAAGTTCAAGTTCTCTTGCCTCTTCTTCTAGCGTATTGCAGGTCTTCAGAGCTTCCTCTACTTCGGTCTTCAGTTTCTCTGACTTATCCTTGTTTTCGTTATACAAAGCTCCGAGCTTCTTTATCTCGGCTTGCAGAGAACTGATTTCGGTCTTTCGGGCCAGCAAGTTAGCCGTGGAATTCTTATATTTTCCGCCGGTAATCGCACCGCTTGCGTTGATAATTTCTCCGTCAGATGTTACGAATCTCACACCGCCCGTTGCCGACTTCGAAAGCCTTACCGCAGTATCCATACTGTCTACCACCGCTACGCGGCCAAGTAGATATTTGAATATTCCATCATATTCCTTATCATATTCTATCAAATCGCATGCGAGACCCTTGAATCCGCCATCCTGTCTGATAGATGCGGGCAGATTTGCCGAATTACCATGCACGCTTTCTAGCGGCAAGAATGTAAGCCTTCCTGCTTTGTTAGATTTTAGCTCAAGTATTGCTTTCTTCGCATCGGCATCCCTTACGCATACTATGTTTTGCATTCCTGCGCCAAGTGCCGTTTCTACAGCAATCTCAAGTCCCGCAGGCACTTTCATCAGATCCGAGGCAACTCCTTTGATGCCGGGGAGCCCGGCCTTCATTACAAATCGTACGGCGCCGTTATACCCTTCGTAGTTGTTTTCCATCTCCTCGATGGTCTTCTTGCGGGCATTTGCCTGTCCCGCACGAATTCTGAGCTCCTCATTTTCCTTGGAGATGCGGTTGATTTCGCCGCTCAGCTTTGTGATATTCTGCCGCGTTTCAGAGATGTGAGCACGCGTTCCTTCGAGCTTTGCGCTCTTATCTTGCTTTTCGCTTTGCGCCTGCTCTTTTCTATTTTCGTATTCGGAAATATTTTGCTTTATCGTCTTGTCGTCGCTTTGGAGCTGCTCTCTGCGGTTTTCGAGAGCCCTGCGGTAGCTCGAAAGACTCTTTGCCTCCGAGCGAGCAGACGAGGCTGCTCCCTGCAGCTCCATTATGCGGCTTTTGGCCGCGTCTATTTTCCCTTCGAGCTTGAGGGATTTTTCTGTAATTTCGTTATATGCGCCTATTTTTTCGCGCAGGTTGTCTTCTTCCTTTTTTAGGCTATCCCTGATCTGGTCGCG
>CAVGEP010000189.1:0-3739 GCA_963628105.1 Alistipes communis | reverse complement strand
TTTATGAAGTATCTGCCGTCTGCGTGTATGGACTGCACCGTTCCGTGATTCACGGCACAGTACAGCCGGTGCGTGGTTCCGCGTGACCTTTTGCGGTTTGGCTGGTTATTGTCCGATTCTGTGAAGTGCAAAGGTGCGTCCTGAGAACAGGGCATCGAATATGCCGCCCAAAACCGCTGAAAAAGTCAAAACCACCGGCTAAGCCGGTGGCTTGAGTAAGCCCTAGAAGGGCATGATACAGGCAGCCCCTAAAGGGGCCCGAAAGGTTTGCCGACTGCATTTCTTTTTCGGGCTGCCCCTAAAGGGGCTGCTTGTCTGCCTTATTTTCTCTTGCCGCTCGTAAACGAGCCCTTTTGCCCGTTACCTCCCTGCTTCATCCTTTCTCCGGTAAACGGGTCAAAGTATTCTTTTATGCCCAACTGGTCTGCCAGCTCGTCCTCCTTCAGCTGGTTCTGTATGTACTCCTGTATCACTTTTTTATTCCGGCCTACTGTGTCAACATAGTATCCTCTTGCCCAAAAGTGCCGGTTCCCGTATTTGTACTTTAAGTTCGCATGGCGGTCAAATATCATCAGCGAACTTTTTCTTTTCAAATACCCCATCACCTGGGACACACTTAGCTTCGGCGGGATACTGATCAGCATGTGGATATGGTCCGCACATGCTTCTGCCTCTATGATCTCTATCCCTTTTTGCTCACACAGCTTTCGCAGGATATATCCAATGTCCTGTTTCAATTCTCCGTAAATCGCCAGTCTTCTATATTTCGGCGCAAACACTACGTGGTATTGACATCTCCACCGCGTATGCTCTAAACTACTTATGTCCTTATCCGTGGGTAAGGTCCTCCTTGTTTTGGTCTTGTTGGTCGGCAAACCCAGCTTTACCTTAACAAGGAGTCTTATTTTTGTCCATAGCTTTAAGCTTTTTCTTTCCACTAGCTGAGCTAGTGGTTGTTTTTTCGCAACAAAAACACCCCGCACCATGCGTCCTGTAAACGCACGGTGCGGGGTGTTCGTTCTGTTATGCAGCTTTTGTCAGATACACGATCCCGGCGGCTAAATCCACGCGGTCAACGTCATATCCTGCGTTGTAGATGGTATTGGAAAGTGGTCTGTCCTGCGCCGGATACCAGTAGGAAGTGTATTTGTACGCCGACTTGCAAAGCGGCTTGCCGGTCAGTTCTTCCACCTTGGAGAACAGCAACGCAATCGCTTCTTCGGTCTGCGCGGAGAGATAGTCCCCGATGGGCGCAAAGCTGGAATTGCTGGCAACATGAAGCGTTTTCGGGGCTTCCGGCGCGGCTTCCGTTTCTTCCTCCGGTAGCGTCACCTTGCCGATGAAATTGAAGTAAATCTCGATCTGCTGGTCGTACTGATAGCGGTTGATCTTCCTGCGCTCGTAGACGATCACCTTGTCGATGAACTCATTGAGCATGGGCGTGGTCAGCTCGGTAAAGTCCGTATAGCGGTCTACCAGCTCCATGAAACGGTCAACATTGACGCTTTCTTCCTGCTCCGCGTTCATCTGCTCCATCAGCTCGGCGCTGCGCTGTTCAAGCTGTGCCTGTTCTGCTTCATACTGCGCGGAGAGCTTTGCGTGCCGCTTCTCAGGCAAGCGTCCGAGGGCGTAGTCCTCATAGAGCTTTTGCAGCAGCGTGTCCAGCTCGTTTGTGCGGCGCATGATGCGGTCAAGCTCCGTTCTGCCGCTTTGCAGACTGCGCTTTCTCGCGTCGGAGGTGGTCTGCATCACAAGCTGCTCGAAATCCTCCTTGTTGGCTCTGGCGTAAGTCGCCACATTCCGCAGCGCGTCCAGAATCAGGTCGCGGACGATCTCGGTGCGGATAAAGTGAATGGTGCAGGATGTTGTTTTCTTGCGGTAGGAAGCACAGACGTAGTTGTCCTTCGGGGTCTTGTGGTATGCGTCCCCATCGCTGCGCTCGTTATACATTTTCGCGCCGCACTCGCCGCAGTAGAGCAGTCCGGTCAGCGGATTCGGCTCTTTATTGCGGTCGCCGCGCCGGATCGTCCTGCGGAGCTTCTGCGCGGTTTCCCATGTAGTCTTGTCAATGATGGCTTCGTGGGTGTTCTCAAAGATTTTCCAGTCCTCTTTGGGAGCCTGCTTGCGGTGCTTGTCCCGGTAACAGGTCTTGAAGGTCTTGAAATTGACGGTATGCCCCATGTACTCCACGCGGGCGAGAATGTAGCTCACCGTCGTACCCCACCAGCGGTAGGGATCTTCAAACTTGTTGTTCCTGCGGTTTCCTACGCCCTTTGCGGCAAGGTAGGCAGACGGGCAAAGCACCTTTTCCTCGGACAGAATATCCGCGATCTGATACACGCCCTTGCCGTCAATGACCATACGGAAGATGCGGCGCACAACGGCGGCAGCTTCCTCGTCGATGATCCAGCGCTGCTTGTTCTCCGGGTCTTTCAGATACCCGTAGATGGGATGATTGCCGGTGTGTTCGCCCTTGTTGCCCTTCGCCCGATAGACGGCGCTGACCTTCTTGGAGGTATCACGAGCGTAAAAATCGTTCATGATATTCAAAAAGGGAGCGAAATCATTCTCGGACTGATTGGCGCTGTCCACGCCGTTGTTGACGGCAATGAAGCGAACGCCGTTCTGCGGGAAGGTGACCTCCGTATAGAAGCCCACACGGAGGTAATCACGACCTACCCGGCTGAGGTCTTTTACAAGGACAATGCCCACCTTACCGGCTTCAATGTCGGCAATCAGGCGTTTCCAGTCTGGACGCTCAAAATTCGTGCCGCTCCATCCGTCGTCAGAATAGACCGATACATTCGGAAAATTCCGTTCACGGGCATAGCGCGTGAGCATATCCTTCTGATGAATGATGGAATTACTGTCCCCGGCAAGATCATCGTCGCGGCTCAGGCGGCAATAGATGGCGGTGATTTTTTCTTGTGACTGTCTGTTGTTCATAACGATACCTCTTTCAGACAGCCAGCTCATTTGTGGCAATTACAGTATAGCCGATTTTCCTGCCGCAGTAAAGCGGACAATGTAAACTTTTCCGGGTTTTCATCGTAATTCCTCGCTTTCTCAACCTTCGCAGCCCATTTTGATCAGCCGCTTGATTTTATCGTTCATATCCTCCTTGCCGTTTTCTTTGAAATGCAGCGTCACGCGGTAGGTGGTGTTGCCCACCCTGCGGGTCATCCTTCCGGCAGAGGAAGGAGCGGCGGGCGCGGGACGGCGCACGGTTTCTTTTGCGGTCGCGGTGGCGGTATTGTTCATAGGCACTCCTTCTCCTTCATCATGGTTTTTAGTTTATCCAGCTTGTTTTGTGCGGTCTGTCTGCGGAAATTCGTCCCGGTGAACAGGATCGGGGCGCACATTTCCAGCAGCCGGTCATAAATACGGGCGTGGGGCGTGTCCTGCGGATGCTGCAACTCGTCAAGACTCAGATTGGTGGTGACAATCAGGGGCTTGCCGCTGCGGTAGCGGCTGTCTATCACGTTGCAGACCTGTTCCAGCCCGTATTCCGTGCCGCGCTCCATGCCGAAATCGTCCAGAATCAGCAGCGGATAGCGGCACAGGCGGGCGATGTACGCATTTCTGCCCTCAAAGCTGCCGGACAGGTCATTGAGAACGGCGGCAAAGTTCGTCATGCGGACGGGGATTTCTTTCTCCATCAGGGCGTTGGCAATACAGGCGGCGAAAAAGCTCTTGCCCGTCCCGACGCTGCCCCAGAGCAGATAGCCGATATTCTCAG
>CAVGEP010000188.1:0-3767 GCA_963628105.1 Alistipes communis | reverse complement strand
CTCAAAAGGAGCGCGATATGTATAGAGAGTCCCTGGCTCAGCTCGGGCTGGGACTTGAGGACAGGATGAAGACAAAGGTGGGCCTTCTTTCCGGCGGCCAGCGCCAGGCGGTAACTCTTCTGATGGCAACTCTCAGAAAGCCTCGCCTGCTTCTGCTTGATGAACATACAGCCGCCCTTGACCCGGCGACCTCCGCCAAGGTACTTGCGCTCAGCGACAAGATCATTGGCGAAAATTCTCTCACCGCCCTCATGGTAACTCATAATATGCAGGATGCCATAGCATATGGCAATCGTCTTGTCATGATGGACAAGGGCAGGGTCATTTTGGATATCGCAGGCGAAGAAAAGAAGCAGCTTACGATCGAGGATCTCCTCCACAAGTTCGAAGAGATCAGCGGTTCGAAGTTCGCAAGCGACAGCGTGATCCTCGGATAATGCCCAAACTTTTAGCTTATATAGATAATCCTAGAAAAAACATATAAAAAATGCAGGGTCAGCGACTACCCACGCCGGCTCTGCATTTTTTTACGTTCTTTTGTTTATTTCATCTCGCGCAGGAAAACCTCATATCCGCGTTTGGTTTCGTAGACATCGGCCTTGCTGGTGATTTCCCACGGTGCGTGCATATTCAGAACCGCAACGCCGCAGTCGATGACATCCATCCCATAGAGGGCCAGGATGTATGCGATGGTGCCGCCGCCGCCTACATCGACCTTGCCAAGCTCCGCCAGTTGGAATTTGACTCCGGCATCGTCCATGATGCGGCGGATCTTTGCGATATATTCCGCGTTGGCGTCGTTGGAGCCGGACTTGCCCCTTGCGCCCGTGAACTTGTTGAATACCATGCCGCAGCCTGCAAGAGAGGAATTTCTCTTTTCGTAGGCCTCCGCATAGAGCGGGTCGTAAGCCGCATTTACGTCCGAAGAAAGCATCTTCGAGTTTGCCAGGGTTCTTCTGAGGGCGAGGTCGCTATATGCTCCCATGCGGTCGATAAGCTCACAAACGGTATTTTCGAAGAACCTAGATTCCATTCCGGTGGCGCCTACGCTGCCGATTTCTTCTTTGTCAACCAGAATGCAGCAAGCGGTTCTCTTTACCTTCTCTACTCCCAGGATCGCCTTTAGGGATGTGAATGCACATACCCTGTCGTCCTGCCCGTAGGACATGATCATGCTGCGGTCAAGGCCTGTTTCTCTCGCCTTTCCTGCCGGCACGATTTCGAGCTCCGCGGAGAGGAAGTCTTCCTCCTCCATGCCGTATTTTTCCTTGAGCAGCTTAAGGATTCCCGCCTTAACGGCTTCCTTTTCCTTTTTTGGGGCTGCATCTTCGGCTTTTTTGCATTCACATTCTTTGTTTTCGGCTTTGCAAGCTGCATTTTTGCCCTCCCCGAGGGGTCTTGAGCCTATCAAAACATCCAGCTTTTCGCCTTCTATTACCTTCGCCGCCTCCTTTTTCATCTGGTCAGCAGCAAGATGCGGAAGAAGATCCGTAACGCTTACCACCGGATCCTTTTCATCTTCCCCGATTACGACTTCCACAATTTCGCCGTCTTTTTTCGCCACCACGCCATGTATCGCAAGGGGAAGCGCAACCCATTGATATTTCTTGACTCCTCCGTAGTAGTGAGTGTCAAGATATGCAAAACCGGATTCCTCATAGAGCGGATTCTGCTTCGCATCCAGCCTCGGCGAGTCGATATGCGCGCCCAAAATGTTCATTCCCTTGTCTATAGGCTCTTCGCCAACCACGAAAAGAATAACCGACTTTGCCATATTTACGGCATAAACCTTATCTCCCGCCTTCAGGCTTTCGCCCCTGGCTATGATTTCTTCAAGGTTTCTGTAGCCCGCTTCCTCGGCCATTCGAACCGCTATCTTCGTACATTCTCTCTCCGTCTTGCCCCGGCTCAGAAAGTCCATATATTCGGCATTCAGCGCCTCAAGCTCGGCAAGCTGCGTTTCGTTATATTCTGTCCATGCATTTATTTTTTCCATATATTCCTCATATTCCTCCTACGAAATTGTCCTGTAGCAAATATTCGCCCAATCTGTATAATAGTATTTGCCGTTTATATATTTATATCCGCGGACCTTGTAATAATAGGTTTTGCCCTTTGTCAGCCCGGAAGTATTTGTAAAGGTCTGTTTGCTCGTGGTATAAATCTTGCTATATCCGCTATTTTTCTTTGTCGACTTATAAATCTGGTATTTCATCCCGTCGATATCCTGCGAAAGGCTCCAGCTCAGCTTCACCTTGCGGGTGCTGCCGCTCTTCTTAAGAGATGAGCTTGCCTTGACGGTCACGGACCTTACGGCAATAATCTGATTTTGAAGCTCGATCTTTTCTCTCAGAGCCGCCATCTCCTGCGAGTAATTCTTTATCTTTTCGGTCACCCCAGCCTCGATTTCGGCATCGATTTGGCTCTGTCTTGCCAGCTTGATATAATCGATTCTTCCGGCTTTGTTCTCATAGGCTGCAGAGATTTTGCCCTTGAGGTTCTGCGTTATATATTGGTACAGCGCCTGATTGTCCGTGGTAATGCCGGTGACTTTTTTGCTCACGTCCTCGAACATGGTATATCCTGTGGCTCCCGTGAGAAAATCCTCTGTTGCGGCCACGGTATAGTCTCCCATCAAATCAAGTTCCTTGCTTCCTACCATTACATTGGTCACCCGATATTCCTTTTGTACTCCGCTAAAATTCCCCTTGCTGTCAACCGTTACCGAGGATTTGACCGTCTCCTGAATATCAAAGCTCAATCCCGACACCTGAAGGAATCCCTCATTGGTGGCAGGGAAAATCCTTGCCGCCATTTCGAGGGCGTCGAGGATTTCTCCTCCGGATACCGTAAACATGCTGATGCTTGCGTTTGCCGGCATGACCCTTTCAATGTCCGCATAGCTTATATCCCCCGCCGCGATTTCTCCCTCTATCTCAGAGGCCTCCACAAGAGCGATGTCCGCTCCCGTAACCGCCCGGTATGCGTCGGCGCAAAGATCACCCAAGTTTGTTTCCGAGCTTCCTACCGTCCGGATACCGTTGGAATCTGCCGAGTTTAGTTTGACCTCGGAGCTTGCCACGGTTTCTTTGAGGCTTGCGGCATATTTCTGCTCGAGGCTTCTTATGGCTGTTGAGGTCTTGATATATCGGTAGGCATAATTGCTCACAAGCTGTGATGATATGTTTTTGCCCGGGGTGATGGTAAGGACTCCTATGTTTTTTAGCCCCGAGCCCGCAGATGTCAAGAGTACGCTCTTTCCGTCCTTGTCCTTGACCCGCTGGCCCACGATCGATGAGTGGGAATTCCCCGCGATAAATGCGTTGATTCCCGAGGTATTTTCGATGACGCTTTTCGGCGTATAAGCAGCCTCGCCTTGCGAATCGAGGTGCCCTATTGCAACCACATAGTCCGCCCCGTCCTTTTTCGCCATGTCTACCGCATACTGGACAATGCTATAAAGATATTTGCCCTCGCCGCCGTATATAAAATTGTATTTGCTCCCGCTGCTGCTTTCGGTAAAGCCTGCCGAGGATTTGCTTATGGTCGCCGGGTCGCTTATCCCCACATAAGCCACCTTGGTGTCCCCGTAGGTTACGATCTCGTATGGTTTAAAAGCGGTTTCCCATGTTTCGATATCGGTAAAATTGCAGCTGACATATTTATAGTCGGCCATAGGCGCAAGTTCATCAACCAGCGTGTCTACCCCAAAATCAAAGTCGTGCACACCGGGAACTGCGATTCCATATCCCGCCTCGTTCATGGCC
>CAVGEP010000187.1:0-3790 GCA_963628105.1 Alistipes communis | reverse complement strand
GCGACAGCTTCGCAGATAACCTCACAAAGATGCTATATGGCAAGGAATCCGGTAGCTCCGGAATAAAAGTCAGCATCGAAAAGGACAAAAAAGACGGGAAAGGCAAAATCGTACAGATAGATATTTTCGTAATAGTCAAATTTGGCGAAAAAATCCCACAGGTTGCGTGGGATATACAGAATGCAGTAAAAAACTCGGTTAGCAAAATTTCCGAAATCGAGCTTGCCGCCGTAAATATTCATGTGCAGGGCGTGAGCCGGTAGCACATTATACTCGGAAGGGAAAACAAAATGAAAAGAGAAGAAGCAATAAAAAATCAGTCCGCGAAATTCAGCAGAAAAGAAGCCAGAGAATTCCTCATGCAGACGGTTTTTCAGATGGATGCCCAGAAGGAGCTTGAGCCCGGGCATATGCAAAGGTATTTAGATGGCAAGAAATTCGGCACGCAAACGACATATGTCAATACCGTCTTGAATTCCTTGCTGGATAACATAGAAAAAATCGATACAGACATAAACCAGGCAAGTGACAGCTGGCCAACGACAAGGATGCCAAAGCCGGATCTTGCCATAACAAGGCTTGCAGTAGCCGAAATCCTGTATGCGGATGATGTTCCGCCAGCGGTAGCCATAAATGAGGCGGTTAACCTTAGCAAGATTTACGGAACGGAACAATCACCGAAATTTGTCAATGCGATTTTGGGCAAAATACTCAAGGCACTTTAGTATATTCGAAAGGCAAGGGAATGGAAAAAGATTTATTATCGATGGGGATTGACACGAGCAATTACAAAACTTCCGTTGCGGTTGTGGACAGGAACGGAAAACTCCTTTTTAACTCTCAGGAGTTCCTAAGTGTAGCACGAGGCCAGAGAGGTCTAAGGCAATCCGAGGCGTTCTTCCAACATGTCCAGAAACTCCCGGAGGCAATCGAAGCTGCTTTGGGCGATGAATACATACGAAAGAATATAGCAGCTATTTCCGTTTCCGCTCGCCCGAGGCCTGTGGAAGGATCATATATGCCGGTTTTCACGGCCGGACACGGATATGCCAGGGCCCTTGCGGCAGCTATGGGAATCGAGCTTCAGACCTTTTCTCATCAAGAAGGCCATATCGAAGCGATAAGATATTATACCGAACTAAAAAATGAGGCGCCGCTTATTTGCTTTCATTTTAGCGGCGGGACGACAGAGGCGCTCCTGCTGGACGAAAATGGGCATTTGGAAATCGTCGGAGGCTCAAAGGATATAGCATATGGGCAGGTGCTCGACAGAGTCGGGGTAAGCCTCGGCTACGACTTTCCGTGCGGAGAAATCCTCGACAAGATAGCACTTTCCTCCTCAGGACACAAGAACATGCTCACAAAAATCAAAGTCAAAGACGGATATGTCAATCTTTCGGGGATTGAGACTCAGTGTCAACATATAATGGATGAGTGCGTGCAGGAGGAACTTGTATGCGAGCTGTTTGAGAAGCTATCGGCATCCGTTGCTGAGATGACCATGCAGCTTTCCAACAAATATAAGATAAATAATTTCATGTATGCAGGCGGTGTTTCATCCAGCCGGTTTATGCGTAATTATTTGAGCGAACATATTTATAAGGACCTAAATGTCGTATTCGGAAGGCCGGAGCTTTCGGCCGACAATGCGATTGGAACGGCCTTGCTCGGAGGTAAAAAAATATGGCTCTAAAGCCTGTTTCCGTAACACAACTGAATGAATACATAAGCAGGGTGCTTTCTACAGACCCACTGCTGGGGAATATCCGCGTAACCGGGGAGATTACCAACCTCAAATACCATAGCAGCGGACACATATATTTTTCCATAACAGATGAAAGCAGCAAAATTAACTGCTTTTTTCCTGCAAGCTATGCGAAAAACTTGCAGTTTCCCCTTAGCGACGGGCAGAAAATCATCATTAACGGATACATAAATGTTTACAAAAAAGGCGGGACTTATACCCTGTTCGTCCGAAGCGTGGAAGCCTGCGGAGAGGGAGAACTTGCGGCTGCTTTTGAAATTTTGAAAAGGAAACTGGACGCCGAGGGACTTTTCTCCCTTGAACACAAGAAGCCGATTCCGAAATTCCCGCGAAAAATCGGCATTCTCACCTCGGAAACCGGGGCGGCATTGCAAGACATATTAAAAATAATAAAAACCAGGACCGCCCTCGTGGATATTGCAATTTTTCCCGTACTTGTCCAGGGTCCCGGGGCTGCCGGCGACATAGCCGGAAGACTCGATGAGATAAACGAAAAGTTCGACGATATAGATATTCTGATAGTGGGCAGAGGCGGCGGATCCACAGAGGATTTGCAGGCATTTAACGAAGAGTGCCTCGCGCGGGCGATTTACAGGTCAAAAATACCTGTTATTTCGGCGGTAGGACATGAGATTGACTTTACCATCGCAGATTTCGTTGCGGACAAAAGGGCAGAAACCCCTACGGCAGCTGCCGAAATGGCTGTTCCGGACATGATGGAGCTTCGGAGAAAAATAGAGTCTTATAGGGACAATCTTGTCGTTGAGATGAAAGGCAAGATTAAACTTGATAAGCTCACAGCCGACAATTATCTCCTGGAAATGCAAAGCGCCCTGCGGAGTATTTTGACTGCCGCAGAGCATAAGATAGAAAAATTCAGCTTGATTTTGGAAGAAAATAATCCAAAGAACATTTTGTCAAAGGGATATTCTATCATGCAGACCCCGGAGGGCGAGGTAATAAGTTCGATTTTAGATCTTGAAACAGGAAGCGAATACGAAATTGCCCTCAAGGACGGCACGGTTAAAGTAAAGACCACAGAAATTTATGCGAGGTAAGGACAATGACATTTGAAGAATCCATGAAAAAGCTTGAAGCGATGACCGAAAAGATAAGGGACGAAAAGACCAGCCTTGACGAGGCGATAAAGTGCTACGAAGAAGGAATCAAATGCTACAAGGCTTGCGAGGAAATTTTGAGCAGCGCAAAGCAAAAAATTGAAATATACACGCAGCAATAGGGAAACGGAGGTTTTACTTATGGAAAGAAGTTATCAGGATTACAAAGAAATCATCGACGCTCACCTTTTGGATTTCATTCCTAACATAGACAACAAGAGCATTTCGCTATACGAGTCTATGAAGTACAGCCTGACGGCAGGCGGCAAACGCCTGAGACCGGTGCTGCTGCTTGCGGCCTGCGAATTCGCGGGAGGCGATATAAGAGAAGCAGTTCCTTACGCCTGCGCATTGGAATATATTCACACCTATTCGCTGATTCACGACGATCTTCCGGCTATGGACAATGACGACCTGAGACGGGGACTTCCTACCAACCACAAGATTTACGGCGACGCCATTGCGATTCTTGCAGGAGACGGGCTTTTGACTACGGCATTTGAGGCGATCAACAAGGACATGATGCTCTATTTTGATGAGCCGGAAAAAATGCGCAAGAGAATCAATGCCTCCTACGAAATTGCAAAGGGAGCGGGCTGCAGGGGCATGGTTGCGGGGCAGGTATCGGATATCGAAGCCGAGTCAAACGACTGCTCCAACGAAATGCTGGAATACATACATATCAACAAAACTGGCGCCCTCATTAAGTCTGCCATAAAGGCGGGCCTATATTTAGGGAACCCATCTTCGGACATGCTGGCGCAGCTTGATATTTATGCCGAAAATCTGGGACTTGCCTATCAGATCGCGGACGATATTCTTGACGAGGTGGGAAGCACCGACGAGCTTGGCAAGGAAATCGGCTCCGACAAGAAGAAAAACAAGACCACATATACCAGTATAAACG
>CAVGEP010000186.1:0-3853 GCA_963628105.1 Alistipes communis | reverse complement strand
AGAACCTCTCCAGATGTCTGGAAGACGCAGGAACGATCACATCGAACTTCTTCTCCTGGAACACTTGCGGTGCTACCATGAGAAACTTCCTCGGAGTAGACTCCAGCTACATTCCGTATGCAATCCTCAACTGGGTTAACCCGATCGTTTCCGTATTCTTCGGATACACCGGTATTACCATGACGAAGCTTACGGACGAAGAGTATGCGAAGATCCTGGAAGAAAGAGAAGCAGAAAAGGCTGCAGCTCTCAAGGCTCTCGAAGCTTAATCCATTCATTCATTCATTAAAAGAATAAATAAAGAAAATTTAGACCCTCGGCATTTTGCCGAGGGTCTTGCTTTGTTTATGTCTATGCGAATGTAATTACTGTGCCTGTCTTGCCTTCTAAGGCGTCGATTGCCTTGTCAAGAGAGGTGATGATGGCCTTCTTGTCAGGATTTGCACGGACGAATTTCATCGCCGCCTCCACCTTAGGAAGCATGGAACCAGGTGCAAACTGGCCTTCTTCACAATATCTTGCCGCATCGGAAAGCGTGAGGGTTGACAGGTCCTGCTGGTCCGGTTTGTTGAAATTGATCGCAACCTTTTCGACCTCAGTCAATATCATCAATGCATCGGCGTCCACTTCTTCGGCCAGGAGTTCTGCCGCAAAGTCCTTATCGATTACGGCAGCTACACCCTCGAGGGTGCCGTCAGGATTCTCCACAACAGGTATTCCGCCGCCGCCGCAGGCGATTACGATGGTGGAATCCCAGAGCTGTTTGATCGCGCTGATCTCAACGATCTTGCGCGGAAGCGGGGATGCAACAACCCGTCTCCAGCCTCTGCCCGCGTCTTCCTTCATGCTATAACCTTTTTCACTCTCGAGCTTCTTCGCTTCCTCTTCCGTATAGAAAGGACCGATTGGCTTCGTCGGATTGGTAAAGGCAGGGTCGCTCTTCTCAACGATCATCTGGGTTGCTATTGTAACTACCGGAATGTTCTTGTCCAGACGGCTCAGGGCGTATTTTAGGGCCTGCTGGATGTGATATCCGATATATCCTTGCGACATGGCGCCGCAAACATCGAAAGGCATTGCCGGAGTTACGCTCTTTGCTGTTTCTAAGGCCAGAAGTATTCTGCCTACCTGCGGGCCGTTTCCGTGAACAACCGCGACCTCATATCCCTTGTCCGATAGCTCTGCGATTCTCTCGCATGTCTTTTTGACTACTGCAAGTTGGGCCTCTGCCGTCGGCTCCGCCTTGCCCGATTGCAAAGCGTTTCCGCCCAGCGCAACAACGATTCTTTCTCCCATTTTTTCTCCTTTTATCTTTATCTACATGTTTATCTCAAAAATGCTTTGCTGTTAACTTTTGCAGATGTTCCTTACAACTCTTGCAAAAATCCACTCTTTATTCAATTACGGTTCAGGTTACAGGTCGTCTCTGTTAACCGGGCAGGACATGCAGCGTGGGCCGCCTCTGCCCCTGGAAAGCTCAGCTGACGGAACCGTGAGAACCTTGATTCCCTTCTTGTCCAGCAGATCGTTGGTCACATAGTTTCTTTCGTAGGTTACCACCGTTCCCGGCGCGATACAAAGCGTGTTCGATCCGTCGTTCCACTGTTCGCGCTGCGCCGCAAGGAGATCTCCGCCTCCGCATCTGATCAGATCCACTGCGGGAACCTTGAGTTCCAGAGCAAGAATCTTATGGAGTTCATCCTTGAGAGCATTGAACTTCAGCTCGCCCTTGTCGTTCAGGCTGATTTCGTAAACTCCGAGCGGCCCCTCGATTTCGGGATGGATGGTAAATTTGTCGTAGTCAACCATGGTAAATACCGTATCCAGGTGCATGAACGCTCTTGACTTTGGAATGTCGAATGCGAGGACCTTCTTGAAGGAGCTCCCTTGCAGGATGTTCCTCGCGAAATGCTCAAGTCCGGATACCGTGGTTCTCTGGGAAAGCCCAACCGCAACGATGTCCCTCGAAAGCACCAGCACATCGCCACCCTCGATCGAATATGTGTCCGTAAGGTCGTACCACTGCTTGTTCTCTTCGGTGGCAAATTCTCTATTGTATCTGTATATATAGCGCAAAATCAAGGATTCGCGCCTTCTGGCGTCGGTATGCATGTGGTGAATGTTTATTCCATCGCCCACGCAGGCGCCCGGGTCGCGCGTAAAATACAGATTCGGCATCGGGTCCGAAACGAATGGATAATCGTCATTTACCAGGTCCATCAGAGAGGTGGCGTCCTTCGTCTTGACTTCCTCGCGTTTGATGCCCGCAATCACCTTGCTGACCATCTCCGCCGGTGCCATGTCAAGAAGATATGATGTCATCGCACTTCGTAAGCCCTTTGAGTTGATTTTGCTGAGATTCAAAAACTCGTTTACAAACTGGATCTGAATCTCGGGATTCGCCATTGCCTTGGCGGCCTCATTCACATAATAGACTACTTCGACGCCGTTATCCCGCAGCACCTGTGCGAATTTGTCGTGTTCTTCCTGAGCAACCTTGAGATATGGTATGTCGTCAAAGAGCAGCCTCTCGATGGTTGACGGCGTCAGTGCCTCTAACTCCTCACCTGGTCTGTGAAGCAAAACCTTGTTCAGTTTTCCGATTTCGGAATAATTATGAATTCCGGGATACATTTTTTCTCCTTTCAAGCGGCTATATGCCGTGCTATCCGATAGTTGCAACTATTACAGCCTTGATCGTATGCATTCTGTTTTCTGCCTCGTCGAACACCTTCGAATGTCTGGACAGGAATACCTCGTCGGTAACCTCGCGGATGTCGTATCCCAGCTCCTTCTGTTCTTTTGCCATCGTAGTATCAAAATCGTGGAATGAAGGCAAGCAGTGCAGGAAGATGACATCGTCATTTTCCGTCTTGTCCAGCATTTCCTTTGTGACTTTAAACGGGGTGAGCATCCTTACTCTCTCAGGGATCTGATCTTCTTCGCCCATGGATGCCCAGATGTCGGTATAGAGAACATCCGCGCCCTTGAGGCAGGCTTCATCCGAGGAAACCTCTATAACCGCACCGGTATACTCGGCAACCTCTCTTGCTCTTCTGATTACGTCCTGGTCGATCTGCTCTGCAAGCTCCTGCGGTCCATAAGCCACGAAGTGCATTCCCATCTTCGCGCAGCCGTACATCCAAGCGTAAGCCATGTTGTTTCTGATGTCTCCGCAGAAAACGACTTTTACCTTGCTCAGCGGCTTTGCAACGTGTTCCTCGATGGTAAGCATATCAGCGAGGATCTGGGTCGGATGGTCAACGTCGGTCAAGCCGTTCCACACAGGCACTCCCGCATTTTTTGCAAGCTCTTCCACAACGGACTGCTTGTATCCTCTGTATTCGATGCCGTCATAAAATCTGCCCAAAACCTTTGCCGTGTCCGCAATGGTCTCCTTCTTTCCCATCTGGGAGCTCTTGCTGTCCAGGAAAGTTACGTGAGCTCCCTCGTCAAGAGCCGCAACTTCAAAGGCACATCTGGTTCTCGTGGAAGTCTTTTCGAACAGGAGAACGATGTTCTTTCCCTTCAATAACTCGTTATGAATGCCCGCTCTCTTCTTTGCCTTCAGGTCGTGAGCCAGGTCAAGCATGTACCTTATCTCTTCTGGTGTAAAATCCATAAGTGTTAAAAAATTTCTGCCTTTTAAGTTTACTGCCATTTTTCTCTCCTTTTTTATTAAATCTTTTCTTATAAAATTCCCCATTGTGTGGGTTTTCTTCTCTTACTGAAATTTTACTATAGCACGGCTTTTTTGAAAGTACCGGGCTTACTTATTTTTTGTGTGCCAGTTGGCCTTCCGATTTGTGCCGGCATTCATCCTCAAGCATTTTCCTGAGAATTTCCAGACCCT
>CAVGEP010000185.1:0-3856 GCA_963628105.1 Alistipes communis | reverse complement strand
GAAGGCTATATTGCCCGGGAGGACATCCGCCGGCTGATTGCATTCCGCAACAATCCCTCGGATGAGAGTTGGATCGGAGCGTGAGTACCATCAAAAACGTGATTGATATTCTGGATCTCTCCGCAAAGGAGATAGATTCCCTTATGGATACAGCGGAGGAGATGGCAAAGCATCCGGAAAAATATGAGGATGCACTCCGGCATCGGACGCTTGCCACACTCTTTTTTGAGCCGTCTACCCGTACCCGCCTGAGTTTTGAATCTGCCATGCTGTCTCTTGGCGGTAACGTCATCGGCTTTTCCGATGCAGGTACCTCTTCGACAACCAAAGGAGAGACTCTCGCAGATACCGTTAAGGTCGTCTCCGGATATGCGGACATCATTGCCATGCGGCATCCGAAGGAGGGGGCAACGGCAGTTGCGTGCGAACACGCCTATATTCCGGTCATCAATGCCGGGGACGGAGGGCATTACCATCCGACGCAGACTCTGGCGGATCTTTTGACCATCCGGCGCGAAAAGGGAAGGCTGGATCATTTGACCGTCGGCATCTGCGGTGATCTTCGGTACGGCAGAACCGTACATTCCCTGATTGATGCCATGGCACGCTATGAGGATGTCCGGTTTGTTTTGATTTCCCCGCGGGAACTGACCCTCCCGGATTTTGTCCTGAACGGAACCTTGCAGAAAAATCATATTCCGTACATCGAAAGCACTTCTCTGGAGGAGGTCATCGGGACGCTTGACGTTCTGTATATGACCCGTGTGCAAAAGGAGCGCTTTGACAGCGCGAAGACTTACGAGCGGCTGAAGGATGTCTATATTCTGACCGCGGAGAAGCTGCAGGCGGCAAAAAAGGATATGATTATTTTACATCCCCTGCCGCGCGTCAATGAGATCGCGGCGGAAATTGACAGCGACCCGCGCGCCTGCTATTTCAGACAGACCGTCAACGGGAAGCTGATGCGCATGGCACTCATTCTGAAGCTGTTGTCGGAAAAGGAATTGCCGGATGCAGACAGGTGCAAGGGAATTTCTTGCGACGGAGCGGGCTTGGTATGCACCAACCCCCATTGTATTGTTTCCGTGGAACGAAACCTGCCTCCCCGCTTTTATCGGGATACGGAGGAAAGACCGCATTGCGCGTATTGCGACGCAGAAGTCACCACCCAAAATATTTCCCGGACGGGAAACGGATAACACAAAGGATTCGGGACAAGAGTTCTGAACTTTTTGAAAAAACATCCCAAAACGGCCTATCGCCTTCCGCTTTCCGCTGCTATAAAGGAGATAAATCGGGCACAGAACAGAAAATGACAGTACAGGTGTTTGAAGGATACCACAAGGCGATGGACACCTTTTTCTGCACTCTGTATCCGCATACCCCATAGTTGCGAAAAAATGAGGAAACGCGAGAAAAACCCCCGAAATCGTGAGATTTCGGGGGTTTAAAGCCATGATATCTTTTTTGGCTTCGCAATATGTATCGCGCCGCTGAAAAAGATATCATGGCTTCTTTTGAAAAGGCAGAGGTGCGTAAAATCATTGCACTTTCTGTCATCAAAAACGGGTAGCTACAGGAGTAAAGTTCTGCGGCAAGCCGTTTTGGAGTGGAGACGGGTTCAAAGTAAGCGTTTCTTCTCGGCAATTGTTTGTCCGTCGAAACGTATATAACTGATGAAGGAATCCGAATCCAATCCTGCTTCAACGATATGACCATCAATGCTCGCAAACAGATTATGGGAAAATTCAATCACGGCTTTCTTTTCGTCATATACTTTTCCGTTGACGACCAATTCGTTGACGGATTTGATGCGACGATAAATAATACAAAAATCTTTAACGCTTGCGCTTAATAAGACTTTTTCTTTTTTTACTTTGTCTGCATTCCGCAGGGGTGGCGTATCAACGCGGTGCGCCCCGTCCCTGATCTTCGCTTTTTGCTTTTTTTGACGGGCGGTTTCTTTTTTCTCTGCTTTCTTTTCAAGCCCCAAAAGCAATAAGATGACGAAGGGAGCAAGGCACATAAATGCGCCGATCCAGATGTATCCTTTGTTATAATTATAAGTGGCTTGCTGTGAATTTTCAAAATTCAGAAGTTCTTCCGTTTCGGTTCGGATTTCCGCAATATAGTGATTGTTCGGATTGACAAGCAAAAACAGCTTTGTGCCCTTCTCCATCGCTTCAAAAGACTTGAGAAGTTCCTCCGGTACGGTGTGGGGGTGAAGCTCATATTCGACTCCGTCCCGAAAACAAACGGATCGGTAGTTTTTCTGCGATTCCAATTTTTCAAAATAGCCGACATAGACTTCCGCCTTATCGCGGGCAATCGGAACATCCTTCCGAATCGGCAGGATAAACGCAAACAAACCGACAGCAACACCGACAACCGGAAACAGCATTTTTAACAGAATGCTCGTTTTCAGCTTTTCAAGAAAGGCATCGGTCAAAGTTTTTTCCATAAATACCTCTGTGAGTGAAGAGTGAAGAGGGAATAAATAAACCTCCCGCACCGAGACGCGGGAGGTTTGTATCGCGCGCCCCCAAAGATACTGCCTACCTTACTACTTCACTTTTCACTATTACCTATTACTTTGCCAAAACTCCCGCAGTAAGCGAAGAGTGAAGCATGAAAAAGTGAAGAGTGAAAAAGAAAAACCTTCCCGAGCAAAGTTCGGGAAGGTTTTTTGTATCGCGCCACCAAAAAAGATATCATGGTTTCGACTCTTATTTTTAGAGTCTGTTTCATGATATAATTTTCAAAAGGAGGAGTGAATCATGAAATCAAAATTTACGAATGAAGAAAAGCAAAAAGTACTGGAACGCTACATATCAAAGTCGGAATCACCTGCAAGCATTATAAAGTCCGTTGGAATTTCAAAAAGCACCTTTTACAAATGGCTATCGGATTATCAACAAGAGCAAGCTGACACCAAACGCAAGGGGTTAACCCTGCGCAATTTTAATTTGCTTGAAGCAAAGGTGAAGCGCTTGGAAGGTATGATTGAAATCATCAAAAAAGCGAATGTTTTACCGAACTCGCCGTTAAAACAAAAGTTATATGCAGCCGAAAAGTTGTCGAGGGAATATAGCGTTCATATGATCTGCGATGCATTAGACATTGCCAGAGGAACTTATTACAATCATATTCTCCGCAATAAAAGGGATAACACCTGGTACGCGAAACGAAGAGAAACCCTCCGCCTCCAAATCCAAGAGATTTTTGATGAAAGCAGTCAAATTTTCGGTGCCAGAAAGATAGCTACAATTTTGCAAAATAAGGGCGTTAAAGTGAGCGATGAAATGGTACGAGAATTAATGAAGGATATGGGACTCGTCAGCATCCGGCAAGAAGCAAAGAAGCTCTATACTGATGATATGAAACGGCACAAAAATTATCTCAATCAAGAATTCGATCCTGATGCACCCAATCAGGTCTGGGTAAGTGATATCACTTATTTCAAATGCAACGGAAAAGCGTATTATATTTGTGTGATCATCGACTTATATGCGCGAAAAGTTATTACTTACAAGGCAGGTAAGAAAAACAGCACTCAGCTTATAAAAACCACGTTTAAACAAGCATATGCGTGTCGGCAACCATCACCCTCTTTGATTTTTCATACGGATCGTGGTGCAAACTACTGCTCCAAGACCTTAAATGATTATATAAAATCATTAGGCATCACTCGCTCTTTTTCCCGCCCATATGTGCCATACGACAATTCCGTTGTTGAGTCCTTTTTCGCTTCCTTAAAGAGAGAGGAATTGTATAGAAAAAAGTATCGTACTGAAAATGAATTGTACCAAGCTATCGACGATTACATGGAATTTTACAACACCCGCCGCCCTCATGC
>CAVGEP010000184.1:0-3860 GCA_963628105.1 Alistipes communis | reverse complement strand
CGAAAATGGCAAGCTGACCCTTGTTGGCGGTTCCGGCACATCAACGGGAACCATGACCGCGACGATTGCAGGTGTCGGAGACAAGAGCTTTGCAGCCGATAAAAACAACAAATATACGGTTGATGCAGCGACAGGCAGACTGGTGTTAAATGGCAATGGTTCTGTGAAAATGGGCGAAAAAATCACCCTTACCGGCGAGGCTAACGCAGAGTTTGCCATCGGCAAGGCTGAAAGCGAAAGCAGCGCAAAGACAACCCTTGTCGTTCCGGCAGGCGCAAGCGTTAGCGCCGTAGCAGGCGAAAACGCCACTGCGACCGTTAAGGGCGTTGCTAAAAATACAGAGGCAGAGTCTACTGAAAAAGACACCAAGGTTGAAATTGATTCAGCCGGAAATCTGACTCTTGTTGAGGGCAAGGCGGAAGTTACAGGAGAGTCTACCCTGAAAGTTCCCGTGAAGAACGGTAGCAATATCAGCTATTATGTTGACATTACGGTTCCTGACGGCACGACCTGCGCGATAGACGCGGAAAATGGCGAAGTTAAAGTTACGGAAGCAGGAAAATCGGTGGTAATAGACGGTATCACGTACACGGCGGGTAAAGCAGACTCTGTTTTCTCCGTTGACGGCGTAAAGCTGACAAATGACGGGGACAAAGCGATGATTCCGGCAGGCAAATACGCGGCGGTTACCGTTGGCGAGGCTGATAACGCAAAGATTGTAAATGTTTCAGGCGTCAATATCGGTAAGACAACGATTACCAAAGGCGAACCGATTAGCGTTAACGTCGCAGCAGCAGGGGACAGCTTTAGTGTCAATGGCGTTGAATACAAGGCAAAAGCAGGCAACACGACATATACTATTGATAAAAACGGTAAGGTGACACTGGTAGGCAGCGGCACAAGCGGCGGTAATGGCAGCAGCAGCGCGGTTATTCCGAGCGGCGGCAAGGTAGAAAACACATCGGCAGATAAGAACACAGGCGCCGAAGCAACTACCACAGCTACGGTAAAACCGACTACAACTACAAATACTGGAAACGAAAAATCGGAGGTTACAATCGACGAACAAATCGGCGATAAGCTTGTTGAAAATACAATTTCCAACAAGTCCACGGAAATTGTGGTAGACGCTCAGACTTCAAAGACTTTGACCGAAACGGCGGCAGGCGGCAGCGTAGAAATCGCGCTTCCTGAAAAGACGGTTCAGGAGCTTTCCGCAAAGACCGAAGCCTCCGTAACGATTAAATCCGACGCAACGGAAATCAAACTCGATAAAAAAGCGGTTGACGGACTTGCTTCGCAAGCAGGCAGTGACGGTTACGTAAGACTGATTGTAGAAACCGTAAGACAGGAGCCAACGCTCCATGAGGTTGCACTTAAACTCGTGACCTCAAAGGGCGTAGTAACCGACTTTAAAGGCGGAAACGTGAATGTAACGGTCAAACTTAACGATACCCTTGCGGCAAGCGACCTCGTTTGCGTGTATATCGACGATTATAGCATATACCACATGGTAACCGGAGCTAAGAACACGGACGGCACGTATCGCTTCACCACAGGTCATTTCTCGACCTACGCGATAATGGCTCGCCAGGAGGCTGAAAAAACCATCGCGGAGCAAATCGCAAAGGTGAAAGAACTTGCAGGCAAGATTCAGCTCAAGGCTCGCTCGGTAAAGACCAAGAAAGGCAACATCAAAGTTACCTTAAAGATCACCAAGGGTGCAAATAGCTTCAAGGCTCTCGAAGACATGGGCTACACGCTGAAGTACAGATTCTACAGAAGTACAAAGAAAGCGGCAAGCTATAAGGCGAAGTTTGAGACCTACAAGAAGCCGTACACCAACACCGATGCAAAGAAGGGCGTAAGATACTACTACAAGGCGAGAGTACTGGTCTATGACGGAGAAGGTAACCTTATTGCAAAGACGAAGCTGGGCAAATGCTGGTACGCAACCCGCATCCGCTAATGCTTGTTAAAATCGCTCGTGGCGTTGCCCACTGCGACAAAAGGTCAAGCAGAACGCCGTCAGTCCGGCATTCTGGTACGACCTCGGGGCTGTACAATCCACCGAGTAGGCATGACAGCCTGACCAGACAGGAAACTCTAGTCTATCCTTTCGGCTGATTTAATATCTGATATTAAATCAGCCGAAATCTGCGGAAAGATCAACCGCCTTCCTCAAAAATGGCCGCTCCGGCAGGCGGTTTTCTTCGATAATCCACCGCAGCATAGCCGCAAATCCCTTGGGGTCGCGAATCTGATACTCCATATGGTTATATCCCTCAAATACCGGATAATTGCCGAGAGGGTAGGCTGTCATAATCGCGTCCCGGTATTTATAATGCTCCTCGGCGCTGCCAAATTCAAAATAGGCCCGCTTTTGCAACTCTTCGGAAAGGGGTGGAAAGGGTTTATCCTCTAAGCTGTCCGCCATCTGGCGCCTGAGGTTGCCGTAGGTAAGCGCCTTTCCGGCGGCGATGAAATAGGGCTTTATGGCCTCGTCGTGGCACCAGAGTATCTTTTTGAGGGTGCCGCCCTTTGACCAATACAGGCTTTTTATGGCAAGGTAGAGAATCGGTGTCATGAGCCGCCGCAGGGGCAGGGATATCTGGGCAAACTGTCCCCCGTCGAAGAAAATATGCGTTGCAGGCAGCTTTGTCTGTGCCAGAAACGCCGTCGCAAGGTCAGCGCCGATGGAGGAGGAGACTACCATGGCAAGGCGATCCACGCCCAGTTTTGTCAGAAAAGCCTCCACCTGCCGAATCTCATCGGATTTGCTTATGTACTTTTGGCCCTCGCAGTAGACCGTGGAGGTGGGCATGATGCAGAAATAGCTGTCCCTCAGGTGCTCTGCCACCGGCTCGCTGCTTTCGCCCGTCACCCCCATGGCGTGGAAGAACAGCACGGTGGGATTTTCTTTGTTTCCCATTGTTTTGAATAGCATAATCGTTTGCACTTCCTTATCTATTGATTTCTCCTGTACCCTGCCTCATCTCGATATTCGGGGTGCTCGGCGAGATAGGGGTCACGGTCGCCGCATATAGTATAGTCGCATTTATCGCCGTTTGCGCAGGTGGTGGTGCGCACAAGGCGGGCATGGAGCAGTTCCATGGCAGCGTAGTCACCGTTGCACAGCGCCGGCATAACTTCCGTCAGCCCGTTGCGTTTCGCAAATTCCGCCGTAGGGCAAGCGGTAAACTCGTAATAAATCGGTTTTTCCTCATCGTATGGAGCGATGTGCATTTCGTAATCCTGCCAGCGGTCACAGCGTTTTTTTGCGCCTAAGAACGCCCGATACATAAGCTTCCTGAAAAGCGGTTTGTTGCAGTCCACGAAACGCCCAAGTCTGCGAAAAGGCGGCAGCAACACCGAATTCAGCATTTCCTCGATTTCTCCAAGGCTGGTGACCTCTCGGCAGACCTTGTAATATGAAATCAATGCGATACAGTCATATGTGCCGCAAATGCCGTTATGAAAATTTTTCTTTCCGCCCAGGTCTGTACGCCAGTCTGCGAGAAAGTCGACATATTGTCGCTGCACGCGCTCCCAGACAGCCTCGCGCTCGGCTTCCGGATAGTGCAGCGCAATCTTTCTTCTTATCTGCTTCTTGCAGGGCCTGGAATATAGCACATGACAGGTGCGGTCAAACTTCAATTCCTTGTCCTTCATTGTTCCACTCCTTTCAGGTAAAATTTATCTGGTTAGCCTGTGCTAACCCACATCTTTTTGAAAACCCCTCGAAACACTGAAATTTCAAGGGGTCGGCTGTGGTGGACGATGAGAGGCTCGAACTCTTGACCTCCGCGTTGCGAACGCGGCGCTCTCCCAACTGAGCTAATCGCCCAAAACATATAAAG
>CAVGEP010000183.1:0-3880 GCA_963628105.1 Alistipes communis | reverse complement strand
AATTTTTGCTTATTGTTTTTGTATTTTGTTTATTATACACCACCTTGGGCGTCGTTTCAACCTTTATTTCAAACTTACTATTTCAAGTCGCCGTCATTTACGATACAAGCTGTACACATTTTTAGAGCGGATCTCAATAGGATTTTCTCAAAAGAGCAGCTAATTTGCGTCATTTTTACACGTTTTTGAAAATGTCCATCTTTTCTATGCGGTCAAAGGCTTCTCTAAGCTCCGAGATGTCCACCGTGCAGGCGATTCGAAGGTACCCCTGTCCGCAGGCTCCGTAGCCTGTGCCCGGTATCATCACTACATGGGCCTTATCGAAAATTTCCCGTGCCGCTTCCTCCGAGGTGAGTCCCGTATCCTTGATATTTACAAAGAGATAGAAGCTCCCCATAGGCGGATAAATCACATGCATCTTCGGTATTTTGTTGATGCGCTCCGCGGCGTAATAAACCCTTTCTCGGAAAATTTCGCTGACCTTCGACCAAACCTCCTTGCGGCAGGAAAGGGCTTTGAGGGCGGCTCTTTGGGAAATCGACGGGGTAGAATAAACCAGATTTTCGTTTATCTTTCGCATAGCTTCGATGATATGGGGCGGCGCGATGGCAAAGCCGATTCTCCAGCCCGTCATCACGAAATTCTTCGAAAAGCTGTTAATGGTAATCGTCCTTTCTCTCATGCCTTCGATGGAAGAGAAGGGAACGAATTCCTGTGCGAAGCTGTATATGGTATAAATCTCGTCCGCAATTACTGCCAAATCGTATTTTCCCGCCACTTGGGCGATTTTTTTCATGGTTTCGAGGCTCAGGCAGCTTCCCGTGGGATTGTTGGGGGAATTGAGGATGATCGCCTTTGTTCTGGGCGTTATCGCATCCTCAAGCCTTGCAGGGTCAATCTGCCAGTTTTCCTCTTCAAAGGTGTCAAGCTCTACGATCTTTCCCCGAGCAAGCTCGATCTGGCTCTTGTATATGGTGAAATACGGCGAGGGCACAATCACCTCGTCTCCGTCGTCCAAAATCGCTTCCAGGGCAAGATACATGGCGATGCAGCCAGAGGTTGTAACCATGATTTCCTCGTCGGAAAGCTCCATGTCAAAATCCTCGCTGTAATACTCTGCGATTGCCTTCCGAAGCTCCGCATATCCCCTGCAATCGGTATATTTGGTATGTCCTGCCATGGCGTCCTCAAAGGCCTGCCGGATAATGGGTTCCGGCGTCCTGATATCCGGGTCGCCTATGCTGAGGTTGATTACATCATCAAAATTTCCCGCAAGGCCGGCCACCTGTCCCATGACCGTCCCTTCGTCCTTGCAATAGCGTTTTGCCAAAAATTTTCGTTCCATTTGCCCGCCTCCTTCGGTTTTTCCATCTAAATTTGTGCCTGTCAAAGCTCTGCGTTCGCCAATTTCGGCGCTAAATCATCTCTGCCAAATCGTAAATCAGCTTCTCGGTCTTGTCCCAGCCCAGGCAAGGGTCTGTAATGGACTTGCCGTATACCGTTCCCTCCACGGGCTGGCAGCCGTCCTCGATGTAGCTTTCTACCATGACGCCCTTTACCATCTTGCCGATGTCCCGGCTGAAACGCTTGGACTGCACGACTTCCTTGCAGATTCTAATCTGTTCAAGATACTGCTTGCCTGAGTTTGCGTGGTTTGCGTCGATCATGATCGCCGGGTTCGTCAGGCCGTTTTCGTGGTACATATCGCAGACCAGCCGCAGATCCTCGTAGTGATAGTTTGGAATGGACTGGCCGTGCTTGTTCACATATCCTCTGAGAATCGCATGGGCGTAAGGGTTTCCGTGGCTGGCAACCTCCCAGTTTCTATATATAAACGTATGGCCGCTCTGGGCCGCAATCAGAGAATTCATCAGCACCGAAAGGTCGCCTCCCGTGGGATTTTTCATGCCAACTGCGATGTCAAGCCCGCTTGCCGTAAGCCTGTGGAACTGGTTTTCTACAGAACGGGCGCCGATTGCCACATAGCACAAAATATCGCTGAGATACCTGTAGTTTTCCGGATAAAGCAGCTCGTCCGCACAGAAGAAATCCGTCTCCTTCATGGTACGGATATAGGTCTCACGAATGGTGATGATGCCCTTTAGCATATCCTCTCCCAGCAGCGGGTCAGGCTGGTGAAGCATTCCCTTGTATCCCTTCCCTGTGGTTCTTGGCTTGCTGGTATAAACCCTCGGAATGATGCAAATTTTGTCCTCGACCTTTTCTTTCACCTTTCGCAGCCTGAGCAAATAGTCCAGCACCGCCTTTTCGTTATCCGCAGAGCAGGGACCGATGACTAAGAGAAGCCTATCGTCTCTACCGTCCAGAATCGACTTAACCTCCTGACTACAAGCCTCGCGCTTTGCCGCATATTCTTCGCTTATGGGAAACATTTCCTTGATGTCCTTTGGAATCGGGAGTTTCCGCTTAAAATCCATATTCATAGTTTCTACCTCGCTTTTGAATGAAATTCTGCTATTCTTCCTTTTTTTCCTGCTGCTCTTCCGGGTTTTCCTTATCGAAGAGCTTCCGGCGGGCGGTGGAGCGCCTCATCATGTCCTTGATTCCCTCTTTGTCCGCCTCCATCAGCATCCGTTCCAGCTTGGAAATTTCCATGGTAAAGAGCTTCAGCTGGTGCAGCAGTGCGTCCTTGTTCAGCAGGAAAAGCTCGCTCCAGAGGGTTTCGTCGATGCGGGCGATTCGCGTAAGATCCCGGAAGGAGTCTCCGGTGTAATCCTCCACCCGCTCCATGTGGTTGCAGGTCATCAGCGACATGGCGATGCCGTGGGTGAGCTGGGAAACAAAGCCTATCATCTCGTCATGCTCGCTTGGTGAAAGCTCCGAAATCCTTGCGAATCCCAGGATTTCTCCGATCTGCCTGCAGACATCCTTTGCTTCCTCGCTGTTTTTTTCCGTGGGAACCACGATGTAGTTTGCCTCGTAAAATATTTTTTCGTTGCTGTTCTTAATTCCCAATTTTTCACAGCCCGCCATAGGGTGCGCCGCAATGTACTCGCAGTCTGCCCTGAGCATATTCTGAATGTCTCCCACGATGCAGCCCTTTACGCCGGTAACGTCGGTGATGAAAGTCCCCGGTTTAAAATATTTCTGGTTTTCGGCGAGCCATTCCTTGAAAACATGCGGATAGAGGGCAAAGATTACAATGTCTGCTTTTCCAATCATTTCAGGCTCCGGAGTTGTTGCGCCCCCTACGATGATGTAATTTTCCAGGGCATATTTTATCGTTTCGGGGTTGCTGTCGATGGCGCAGATGTCAAAGCCATTCTTCGCAAATCCTTTTGCATAACTGCCTCCAATCAGCCCAAGCCCCACTATCAAAATGTTTGTGCTGTGATCAATCCTCAATTTTTTTTACCTCGATTCCCAGAGAAGAAAGTTTTTCAAAAAAGTCCGGAAAGCTCTTGCTTACCGCCTCCGCGCCTTCTATCATTCCGCCTGTTTTGGTGAGCAAAACCGCCTCTGCCATTACGATTCTGTGGTCGTTATGCCCATCGAGAATGTCCTTTGGCTCTGAAATGCCACAGGCATCCACCGTTATTTCGTTTTCGCCCTCGTTGACCCTCGCTCCAAACTTTCGGAGTTCCCGCGCCATGGCTTCTCCTCTGCTGCTTTCTTTTATCTTTAGCCTATCCGTTCCCGTAAACTTTGCACCGCAGCCGCAAGATGCAGCCAGCGCCATCAGCACCGGTCCCAGGTCGGGGCAGTCCGAAATATCTATCTTTGCACCGGGAGATGCGAGCCGTGCGAATAATTCTTTATAGACTCTGTCTCCCTGCAAGCTGTCTTCCCGCAGGTTTTCGATTTTTACATCGCCTCCCATAAAATTCAGCGCCTCAAAGAAGGCCGCATTGGAATAGTC
>CAVGEP010000182.1:0-3902 GCA_963628105.1 Alistipes communis | reverse complement strand
CTCGAGAAATTTTTCGTACAGGGCGTCGAAATTCGTATTCTTGCTGTTTTGGTTCACATGACCCTTCACCCGGAAAAACTCGGCGTTGTGATGACGAACCAGCGCCAGAAGCTCTTTCCAAAGTTCCTGATTTTCGACGGGCTTTTTTGAGGCGCCCTTCCAGCCGTTTTTTTCCCAGGAGACATACCATTTTTCGCGAAAACAGTTTGCAACATAAGAGCTGTCCGTAAAAATCTGAATCCTCTGGTTAGGTGATTTCAATGCTTTTAGGGCTTCGATCACCGCAGTGAGTTCCATGCGGTTATTGGTGGTATTTACCTCGCCGCCGAAAAGTTCCTTCTTGTGCTCGCCATATTCGAGGACGGCACCCCAGCCGCCGACATTTTTTTCTGATTGATTTCCGGAGCAAGCTCCGTCCGTATATATTCTCAAAATAGCCATTTGTCTCTCCTAATTTTCTCCTGCAAGCGATTTGTACGCAAAAATCTTTTATTCTATAAATATTATTATGCATCAAATCGATGGATTTTACAACGAAAAGAATTTGTGGTAATATATTAGTCGCGAAAAGGAGAAAAAGATGAATTTATCAATTTGTTCATTTGCGAGCAGCAGCTCGGGAAACAGCTATCTTGTTCGTAGCCGGAATGCGGCGCTGCTGGTTGACGCGGGGCTGAGCGCGAAGTCGATAGACGCGGCGCTGGCAAGTCAGGGGCTCGGTTACGAGGATCTGAACGCCATCTGCGTGACACACGAGCATGCAGACCACATCAAAAGCCTGCACACCCTGATAAGGCGAAGACCTTTCGATAATCCGGTGTTCACAAGCGGAGGGACTCGGGATGCGATACTGGGGAAAGCCCTGGGCATCTGTCAGGGAGATTTCGAGAGAATAGGCGCAGGCGATGTATTTGCGGCCGGCGATATAAAAGTTGCAAGCTTTGGGCTTTCTCACGACGCTGAGGAGCCCGTCGGATATACCTTCGAAAAAAACGGTCGGAAAGTCGCCATCGTAACCGACACAGGCTGCATGACCGAGGAGATATTTGCGGCAATAAAAGGCGCGGATGCGCTGGTCATAGAGGCAAACCACGAAGAAAACCTGCTCCTGTACGGCAGATACCCTTACCAGCTGAAGCGGCGAATCATGAGCGATATGGGGCATCTCTCGAACGAAGCCTGCGCACAGGCAATCGCAAGATACCTGCGGGAGCTTGGCGGCGAGAAAATCCCTGCAATCATGCTCGCGCACCTCAGCTCAGAGAACAACACGCCCACCCAGGCGCTTCTTACGGTACGGAATATTTTGGAAGAAAATGATTTTTACGCTGGGAAAGATTTTAGCCTTTCGGTTGCCCCGAAGGCAGAAATCGGGGAGGTCATACAGATATGAGGTCGGAGGCAAGATGAACATTCAAATTGTATGCATAGGTAAACTAAAAGAAAAATACTGGAGCGAGGCGGTAGGTGAATACACGAAGCGGCTCTCGCGATATTGCAGCATCGAAATCACGGAGCTGAAAGAGGCGAGGCTCCCCGCAAACGCCTCCGCGGCGGATGAGGAAAATGTCAAAATTGAAGAGGGAAAATCGATTCTTCGGGCAATCAAGGAGGACGCTTATGTGATAAGTCTCGAAATTCTCGGAAAGCAGCTTTCATCGACGGAGCTTGCGGGCAAAATTGAAGAACTTTCGCTGGGGGGAAAGAGCAATCTGGCCTTTGTGATCGGCGGCAGCCTGGGACTCAGCGAGGAAGTCAGCCGGCGGTCAAATTTCAAGCTGTCCTTTTCGAAGATGACCTTCCCGCACCAGATGATGCGGGTGGTGCTGCTGGAGCAGATTTACCGCAGCTTCAAGATCATAAAACACGAGACCTATCATAAGTGAGCATAACAAGAATAACGCAAAAAACTTCTGAACAAAAGGGTCGAAATGCACAAATTGTTCGCTAAGAAAATGCCAAGAAATAGGCGAATGTGCCATTTCTTTAGCATTTCCATAGCAAAAGGGGTTGTTTATTTCAATTTTTAGGTGGTATAATTAGTTGTGCAACAGGAAGTTGCAAAAGAGTGCGAAATATCAGAGAAGAAAAAGTAGTGGAAGTAATGTTTGGCCGGACAATAGACCGCCAGGTATTACTTTTGTTGCTTTATGTAGATATGTAGCAACCGGAAAGGAGGTTTTTGCATGATAAATGTTGACGAGCTGGGAGCGCGAATCATATTGAGCTTCGGGGACGGCAAGGTTTTTCTTACGGAAAGCACCCTCTGGGGATTCATAATCGCGGCTATAATCGCAGTCTGCGGCATTTGGCTCGGACACGGATTGCAAAAGGTACCCACCACCAAGAGGCAGATAGCGGCGGAATTCATCGTGGAGAAAGTCTACGACTACGCACAGGAGAATCTCGGCAGGGATGCGGAAAGATATGCGCCATATATAGGGACGATTTTTCTGTATATCCTCATGGGAAGCTCCCTGGGGCTGTTCGGGCAGAGACCGATAACAGCAGACGTGAACGTAACCTTCGGACTTTCGCTTCTGACATTCCTGCTGATTCAGGTCGGCGGAATCAAGTTCCTCGGACTTCGGGGCAAGATAAAGCATATGTGCGATCCATACCCGTTCATGCTCCCGCTGAATATCCTGGAGGACTGCACACTTCCGGTGTCCCTGGGCTTTCGACTTTTCGGAAACATCTTCGGCGGAGTTATCGTGGTCGACCTTTGGATGTCGCTGATGGAATGGCTGAGCTCACTGATTTGCAGCGTGCCTTTCCTGCGGGCGGTGCTGGTGCTGCCGCTAAACGGCTTTTTCGATATGTTTGAGCCGGCGATCCAAACATATATATTCGTAACGCTTACCATGGTTTTCTTGGCGAAAGCAATCGCAAGGAGTCATGACCATTAAACCACTAAGTAAGCTTTTATGATATTTTATGACAACAAGCTATATCAAGCTATATCAAGTTTTATTAAATAGGAGGAGTAAAAATGACAGGAATTATAGCAATCGGAGCAGGCATCGCAATGGGATGTGCTGCACTTGGTATCGGTATCGGACAGGGCCTTTTAGGTGCAAAGGCAATGGAGAGTATGGGCAAGCAGCCGGAGGCGGCAGGTGCGGTCAGAACTTCTATGATCGTTGCAATGGCAATCATGGAAACTATCGGAGTATTGACATTCGTTATCGCGATTGTCTTGGCAGGAAAACTGTAGAATTCAGACATTTCAGGCGAATTACAGACATTCAGACATTAAGAAGGTTTTAATATGGAAGTAAGATTATATCAGGGACTGCTTGAGTTCAACTGGAATCTTCTTTTCACGGTAATAACCGTTCTGGTGCTTTATCTTATTCTCAAGCATTTTTTCTTCGAGAAGGTGCATAATTTCATGTTAGCCAGAAAGGCGATGATTGAGGAAGAGCTCATGCACGCCGATTCGGAAAGCAAGAAAGCAAGCGCTCTGCTGGAGGAATACAGCAAAACCCTCGCAAATGCCGAAGAAGAAAAGAGACAGATTATCAAGGAAGCCAAGGTTATCGCCGATAAGCGGGCGGAGACGATTGTTTCCGAGGCAAAAGAAGAAGCCTCGCAGATTATCGAGGATGCGCACAAGAGGATCGCGGCAGAAGAAGAAAAGGCTGTTTTGGCACTCAAAAAAGATGTCGCCAAGCTTGCCATACTCACTGCCGAACAGATCATGGAAAAAGATCTGGACGAAACAGACAGGCAGGAACTTGTTGACAAAGTTTTGGAGGAGGCGGGAAGCGGCAAATGGCAGAGTCAGTAGTATCCCTTACATACGGAGCTGCCTTGTTTGAGGCTGCGAAAGAACTCGGAAAAGAAGACGAGATTCTGGGAGAGCTTGAAACCATGGAAACCGTCTTAGAGGAAACGCC
>CAVGEP010000181.1:1727-3909 GCA_963628105.1 Alistipes communis | reverse complement strand
CCAGATTCTTTTGGAGATCCTCAAAGGCTTCTTTGCAGTCATCGCATAGGAAGTCTTCTACAAGGTTATCGTATCTGCCTCCGCCGCAAACGGTTCCCTGGGCTCCAAGGCTGTTTGTCACAAACTCGAATGCGGTCTTTGTATAGTAGTCAAGGCCTCTTACGATCTTAGGGTTGACAACATACGGGATTCCGATGGCTTCCAGATTCTTTTGGAGATCCTCAAAGGCTTCTTTGCAGTCATCGCATAGGAAGTCGATCATCATCGGCGCTCCCTGAACCAGTTCCTGGTCGATCGGGCTCTTGCAGTCCAGTATTCTCATCGGATTCTTTTCGTATCTTGACTTGCAGGTATCGCAGAGCTGGTCGTATTTCGGCGCCAAGAACTCTTTGAGAGCTTTTCTGTGCTTTGCACGGCACTCCGGACAACCTACGGAGTTAATTTCCAAAGTAAGGTCCGTAACTCCCATGGAAGTAAGGAAATCGTAGCCGATGGCGATGATCTCCGCATCCGCAACCATGTTCGGTGTTCCGAAGGTTTCCACGCCGAACTGGTGGAACTGTCTTAAACGTCCCGACTGGGGTTTTTCGTAGCGGAAGCACGGTATATCGTAATACAGCTTGATCGGCTGCACCTCGGCATACTGTTTGTGTTCGATGAATGCACGAACCGCAGGAGAAGTTCCCTCAGGCTTCAGGGTGATGGAGCGTCCGCCGTGATCCTCAAAGGTATACATTTCCTTCTGGACGATGTCGGTAGTATCTCCCACGCCTCTCTGGAATAATTCTGTATGTTCAAATATCGGAGTTCTGATTTCTTTGAAACCGTATCTTTCGCAGATTTCTTTCCATTTCTTTTCGATGTAGTGCCACTTATACACCTGATCCATCATAATGTCTTTTGTTCCCTTTGGAGCATTTGTTAGCATACTATCTTACCTCCTTAAAAATTTTTTGTTCTTTTCTATCCAGCATTTCCTCTAGTCGGGAAATATAGATTTCGTAGTTTGATACGTTGGGCACCCGTTCCAGCCGGTTCTCGCGAGGATAATACATCTTGCTGATTCCTCCGGCTCCCAGGGCGATAATGGTCTGCTTTTCTTCCATTATGCGTATGTTGTAAAGGGACGGGCTGTCATCCCTGCAGTAGCCCACGTTTTCGAAGGCCCCTGCCATATGCTTTTGCCGGTAAAGATAATAGGGCCGAAAGCCTGCCGCTTTTAGCTTTTTCTTCGCAATTTCCAGCATCTTTGCAACGGCTTCCGACTGCTTGTAATGATAATCCCTGTCAAGTTCCACCAGCCGCGAGGCCCGCTTTACTGCAAGGGTGTGAACCGTGATGTTTTTCGGTCCAAGAGCGATTATCTCGGCAAGGGTTTCGGCAAAATCCTCCGGGGTTTCCTCCGGAAGTCCCGCGATCAGATCCGCGTTCACTATGGGAATTCCCACCTGCTTTGCTATCTGAAACGCCTTTATAATATCCTCCGGCTTATGCTGCCTGCCGATGAGTTCAAGCGTTTTCTCCTTCATGGACTGGGGATTTATGCTGATTCTTTCGATTCCATGCCTACGAATTATTTCAAGTTTTTCGTATGTGATGGTGTCCGGCCGCCCCGCCTCTACGGTAAATTCCCTGACGCTTGTTTGGTCGATGCTTTCTTCTACGGTTTTCAGCAAATCCGCAAGCTGCTCCGCCGTCAGGGTTGTGGGGGTTCCGCCTCCGATGTATATGCTTTCCGCCGCAAGCCCCGTTTCTGCCATTCGCTTTCCTACATAGCGGATTTCGGTTTTCAGGGCTTCCAGATACCTTGCGATTTCCTCATCTCCCACCTGGTTCGAAGTAAAGGAGCAGTAGAGGCACCTAGTGGGGCAAAAGGGAATGCCGATGTAGATTCCTACCGAATTTTCCTGCGGATTTCCGCAAGCTTCCTGCTGATATTCGTATGTGTCTATCAATAAATCGATCTTTTCCGGGGCAAGGAGATAGGTCTTTGCAAGTTCCCTCTCTGCAGCTTCCCTGCTCCCGAGCCTTTGGAATAGCTCCCCTGTTAGCTTTACAGGGCGCACACCGGTGAGGATTCCCCACTCCGGTTTCGCTCTGGTTAACCGAGAAAGTTTATTGTAAATCTCTCTTTTTATCTCATTTTTGTCCTAGGAAAGGCTTTCATTAAAGATGATCTGCT
>CAVGEP010000181.1:0-1717 GCA_963628105.1 Alistipes communis | reverse complement strand
GCTCTATCTGCTCGGCGTTTGCAG
Organism: Alistipes communis; assembly: GCA_963628105.1. Classification (GTDB taxonomy): domain Bacteria; phylum Bacillota; class Clostridia; order Peptostreptococcales; family Anaerovoracaceae; genus CAG-238. The sequence continues at coordinate 1,693 of CAVGEP010000181.1, read as the reverse complement.
TTTCTTGCGCCTCGGCAAGTTCGGTTCCTGCCGCCTCCTTTTCCGCAAGTTCCGCTTCCGTGTAGAAGTTAAACTCTTCCGGCCTTAGGAAAATCTTTATGAGCTCACCGTAATCATATTTATTCTCAACATTTTTTATGATGATATTATACAAAAGGATTTCCTTTCTTTTCGTCTCCGATGGTGGATTTCTCCATGTGTCCCGGCAGCACTATGGTGTCGTCCGGAAGCGTAAAAAGGCGCTTTTTGATGGAATTCATGATTGCTTCGAAGTCCCCGCCATAAAAATCCGTTCTACCGATGGAATATCTGAATAATGTATCGCCGCTGAAAAGGCAGCCTGAAACATAGATGCACATTCCGCCCTTTGTATGGCCCGGCGTGTGTATGAAATGAAGCTCCATATTCCCGACTTTGAAGGTTTCGCCGCCCTTTACCCAGATGTCAGCCTCCAGCGTAACAGGCTTTGGGAACATCTCTGCAGAGGAGTTGAGCTGCGCGTCCGCCAGCATTTCCTTTTCATCCTCGTGAGCCACAAGCTTTGCCGAGGCAAAATCACGCTTGAAGCGCTCCACTCCGCCGATATGGTCTCCGTGCCCATGAGTCAGGATGATATATTCGATATCGAGTCCAAGATCCATTGCCTGTTTGCTGAGTTTCGGAGAATAGTCCCCCGGATCCACGATAAATCCCTTGTTTGTTTCCTCGTCATATACCAGATATGTGTTGACCTGAATCGGCCCCGTTACATAACTTTCAATTTTCATTATATACCTCTCTGTATCCTATACTTGTCTATATTCTTCTATACTTTTTTATGCTTATTTATACTTGTTTATACCTTATATTTTCCCGTAAATTTCCAAAAGCTTTTAAAACAGCTTCTTGCTGTCCAGCAAAATCGTTACCGGTCCGTCGTTATGTATTTCTACCAGCATCTCAGCCTGGAAAATGCCTGTCTCGACTTTCAGTCCCTTTTCTTCCAGTCTTTTGTTGAAATATTCGTATAATTTTTTGGCTTCTTCGGGTCTTGCCGCCCTAATATAGCTGGGTCTTTTGCCCTTGCGGGCGTCCGCCAGCAGCGTAAACTGGGAAATCGACAAGATCTCGCCGCCGATGTCAACAGCCGAAAGGTTCATAACTCCTGCCTCATCATCGAAAATCCGGAGCCCGGCTATCTTGTCCGCGATGTAGTCTGCGTCCTTTTCGCTGTCGCCGTTCTCCACCCCAAGCAGCACCGTCATACCCTTTCCGATGTCTCCGACCACTTTATTGTTAGCGGTTACCTTTGCTTCCGTCACTCTCTGCACCACTGCTCTCATAAATTCTCCAAAGCCTCCTCTAGGATTTTGCCCTATAAACCTGGGTTACTCCGCTGATGTTTCTCAGACTGCGCAAAACCTTTTGCATTTCTTGGGTACTGGATATGGAAAGTGTTATGGTCATCATAAGACTGCCATCTTTGCCGCTCTTTGCATTTACTCCGGAAAGGTGAATGTCCATATCCTCGCAAACCCTCGATATATCCGAAAGCATACCCTTTCTGTCATTTCCTATTATGCAAATATCCGCATTGTAGGATTTTCCTGCTTTGAGATCTTCCCACTCAACATGGATAAATCTTTGTTTTTCTTCCGGTGGAAGCGCCACGATGTTCGAACAGTCGCATCTGTGAACCGAGATTCCTCTACCC
>CAVGEP010000180.1:0-3945 GCA_963628105.1 Alistipes communis | reverse complement strand
GCGGCAACGACTACCGGGCCACGGTCATTCCCGTGGACATCAATATCTGGATATCGCGGCTGTTCCTCGGCGATGCGGACGGTTTCTCCATCCTCTACTATCAGGATGTGGACTCCCTCGTCTATTGGGCTAACGAGGCGGCATATCGGTGGAAACTCCGTGGGATGTGTATGTGGTCCCTTGGGCAGGAGGATTTGCGGCTGTGGGAGTGGCTTCCGAAACAAATCTGACAATACAACACAACTTTAAACACTATCTTTCGGAAATCAGCGATTGCTTACGGGCGGTCGCTTTTTTCATATCAAAAACGCAAAGGAGGACAAATTTTATGAAAGAGTTCTGGAACACAATTCAGGTGATCATCGCGGCAATCGGAGGATGGCTCGGATACTTTCTCGGCGGATGTGACGGTCTGCTCATTGCTCTTGTGGCGTTCGTGGCAATCGACTACATCACGGGCGTTATGTGCGCCGTGGCAGACAAGAACCTCTCCAGCGAGGTGGGCTTCAAGGGAATCTGCCGCAAGGTGCTTATTTTCCTGCTCGTGGGGATTGCCAACATCCTCGATGTGCAGGTTATCGGGACAGGCAGTGTTCTGCGCACGGCGGTGATCTTCTTTTACATCTCCAACGAGGGCGTGAGCCTTACGGAGAACGCCGCGCACCTGGGGCTTCCCATTCCCGAAAAACTAAAGGCGGTACTGGAGCAGCTCCACGACCGCGAAACCGATGGAAAGGACGGTGACGAGTAATGGCTTATACAAACAGTTCTATGGTGGCTTACACCAAACTCAGCCCGAACAATTCCGGGCAGAGAACGCATTCCATTGACCGCATCACTCCCCACTGTGTCGTGGGTCAGTGTACGGCGGAGGGGCTTGGAGACTGGTTTGCCAAGTCCTCAACGCAGGCGTCCTCCAACTACGGCATCGACAAGGACGGCAGGGTCGGAATGTATGTGGAGGAGAAGAACCGCTCATGGTGTTCTTCCTCCAACGCCAACGACCAAAGGGCAATCACTATCGAGTGCGCATCCGACACCTCGGAGCCGTATGCATTCAAAGATGTCGTATATCAGACGCTTATCAAGCTGTGCGTGGATATCTGCAAACGCAACGGCAAGAACAAGCTGCTCTGGCTCGGCGATAAGGACAAGACACTCTCCTATGAGCCGAAGTCCGGCGAGATGATCCTGACCGTCCATCGGTGGTTTGCAAACAAAAGCTGTCCCGGCAACTGGATGTATGCCCGGATGGGCGATCTTGCCGAGAAGGTCACGGCGGCTCTCGGCGGAAACGCTGACAGCACCACGAACACGCCGACAACGCAGACTTCCGTGCTGTACCGCGTCCGTAAGACCTGGGCGGATTCCAAGTCGCAGAAAGGCGCATTCAAGATTCTGGAGAACGCCAAGAAGTGCGCAGACGCCAATCCGGGATACAGTGTGTTTGATGTAAACGGTGTAAACATCTACACAACGAACACAACATCCGATACCACAGCGGCAGTTCCGTTCCTCGTGAAAGTCAGCATCTCCGACCTTAATGTCCGCAAAGGACCGGGGACGGATTACGACAGGACGCAGTTTATTCCCGTGGGTGTCTACACCATCGTGGATGTCAAGTCCGGCAAAGGCTCGACCGCAGGCTGGGGACGGCTCAAAAGCGACGCAGGATGGATTTCGCTCGATTTCTGTACCCGTATCAACGGGTAACGCTTGACACGTCTGACACGTAAATCCTATCTCTTTTTATATTACACACATATTCTTTATTACCGTTTTTCAGTTCACGAATTTATGTTGTAATGGCATTTCTCGTGTCAGACATGTCAAAAGCCTTGTGGAGAGGGGCTTTGATTTGACAGGACGGCCTGTGGGTATCTCTTCGGAGAGCCTGCAGGCCTCTTTTTTTGTGCCATAACGATGAGGGTTGAATTTTTCGGTAGTGAGGGAGATACAAATAGACCTATCCCTCGGAAGGAGCCGAAGGATTATGACCGACAATCAGAAAGCACAAATCATAAAACTGCGCGCCGCAGGAAACGGCTACGGCAGTATTGCCAGGACGCTTGGCATATCTCTGAACACGGTGAAGTCATTTTGCCGCAGGAACGACATAAATGCGGATACGGCAGTACAGACCTCTGTGGCACTCACAGGTGAAACGACCGTTTGCGAGAACTGCGGACGGGAGATTCAGCAAATCGCAAAGCGTAAGAAAAAACGCTTCTGCTGCGACAAATGCCGGAACGAGTGGTGGAACAGCCACCTCGACCGGGTGAATCGGAAGGCAGTCTATGATTTCAGATGCCCACACTGCGGTAAGGAGTTCCATATCTACGGAGACAGGCGCAGGAAGTATTGCAGCCATGAGTGTTACATCGCGGACAGGTTCAAAGGCGGTGACGGCGATGAGTAAGGAAGAATTCAGAAACGAAAAGCTCTATCAGACTACCATGCACCTTGCCAGGAAGATGCTCGAAGAGGGCATCATTTCGGAGGAGGAGTATCGTCAGATTGATACAATTTTTCTTGAGAAATACAATCCTGTTTTCGGCACATTATTATCGGATATATCGTTGACTTCCGGGGCGTAAAGAGTGATGTATAGTGTCGGAAAGGAGTGATTTCATGGCTAAAATCACAAGGGTCGATCAGGCGGTGCCGACCATAAAAGCAAAGAAAAAAGTCGCTGCCTATGCCCGTATCTCAATGGAATCCGAACGCATGAACCATTCCCTCTCCGCACAGATCAGCTACTACAGTTCCCTGATACAAAAAAATCCCGACTGGCAGTACGCAGGCGTGTTCGCGGACGATGGAATCAGCGGCACGGGGATAGCCAAGCGCGATGAGTTCAAACGTATGATCGAAGCCGCCGACAACGGTGAGATCGACATCATCCTCACGAAGTCCATTCAACGATTCGCAAGGAATACGGTGGATTTGCTGGAAACGGTGCGGCACTTGAAGGATATCGGCGTAGAGGTGCGGTTCGAGAAAGAACATATCAATTCTATGAGCGGTGACGGCGAGTTGATGCTGACCATTCTTGCCTCCTTCGCACAGGAAGAAAGCCGCAGCCTTTCGGAGAACTGCAAATGGGGTATCAGAAAGCGGTTCGAGAAAGGCATACCGAACGGACACTTCCGGGTATACGGATACCGTTGGGAGGGTGATGAACTGGTCATCGTGCCGGAGGAAGCGGCGGTCGTGAGACGGATTTTCCAAAACTTCCTGGATGGCAAATCGAGGCTGGAAACGGAGCGTGAGTTCGCCGCTGAAGGCATCACCACGAGGGATGGTTGCCGCTGGGTGGATTCCAACATCAAGGTGGTTCTCACGAACGTAACCTATACGGGAAACCTTCTCCTGCAGAAGGAATTCATATCCGATCCCATTTCAAAACAGCGAAAAAAGAACAAGGGTCAGCTTCCGCAGTACTATGTGGAGGATACTCATCCGGCAATTATTGACAAAGCGACCTTCGATTATGTGCAGGAAGAAATCGCACGGCGCAAGGAACTGGGTCCGAGGGCGAACAAAAGTCTGAACCTCACCTGTTTTTCGGGAATGCTGAAGTGTCCGCATTGCGGCCAGAGCTATATGCATAATAAGCGAACCGACCGGGGCTTTATGGAGTTTTGGGTCTGCGGTTCGAGGAAGAAAAAAGGCGGCAGGTGTCCGGTCGGCGGCAGTATCAACCACGAAAATCTGAAAAAAGCGTGCGCAGAGGTTCTCGAACTGAACGAATTCGATGAGGATGCGTTCCTCGATAAAGTAGACTTCATCAATGTGCCGGAGCGGTATGTACTTGAGTTCCATCTGAAGGACGGCGCGATAATCACGAAGGACTGCCCGAACACGGGACATCAGGATTGCTGGACGGCTGAGTACAGAGCGAAGACCTCCGAGAAACGCAAGAAGAAACCGAACTGTAAAGGT
>CAVGEP010000179.1:0-3954 GCA_963628105.1 Alistipes communis | reverse complement strand
CGAGGGTGGAAATCGCCTTCAAATTTCCGTTGCAGCCCCCGATGAATTCCACATCCTTCACAACATCCCCCTCCATGTCCAGCAAAATCATGCGGGAGCAGGTGCCTTTCGTGGTATATTCGTATTTCATCTAAAAATTCTCCTTTCAAACTTTCGATAGCTAAGGTATAATTGTTTTGCAATAGATTTAAGTATAACACGAATCACGCAAAAAGGGTATATAAAAGGACATATAAATGAACGAAAATAACATTTTTATCAAGACAATCGAAGAAAAATACGAAAAATTCAGCGATTATTATACGATCATGAACAGCGACTTTCTCAGCATCGAGGAGCAAAGCACCCTTTCGGGCTTCATGCGGACCCACGCAAGAGATGGCGTGTATTTTTATGGCGGCTACGGCGAAGCGGAGCGCAGGATGGCAGTTTTTCTGCCGGATTATACCGAGGCGGCGGAGAAAATTGCTTCGATGCCCAAGGATTTGGAGGAACGGGAAAAATCCTCCGAGATAAGCCGCATTCTCACCGAATATTTTGAAGAAAACGAGGATTCCTGCCCCATTTCGGTGTTGGAAATCTCCGTCCCCCCTGCTGAGCGCAAGGTTCTCAGCCATAGGGACTATCTGGGAGCCTTGATGGGGGAGGGCATCAAACGGGAAAAGGTCGGCGATATTCTCGTTTCCGAAAAAGGTGCGAAAATCATCGTCGCAACTGAGCTTTGCGACTATCTTGTCCAAAATTTCAGCAAGGTGGGTTCGGTAAGCGTTCGTGCTAAGAAAGCGCCAATTTCTGCTCTAAAAACCGTGGAAATCAAAACTACTTGCCTAAAATTCACCGTATCATCACCGAGAATTGATAATATACTCGTAGGAATATTCGGTATATCCAGAAAAGATGCCGTCGCATACATTTCCCGCGGAAAGGTCTTCGTTTCGGGGCGTGAAATCGCAAAGCCCGACATGACCCTGCGGGGCGGAGAAAAAATCGTTTTGCGGGGCATGGGAAAAGCAATTTATCAAGGAGTTTCAGGCTCGTCAAAAAAAGGAAAGCTCTACGTTACCGCAGAAAAATATATTTAGCCGCTCCCCACTCTTATTTGCTGAGAGACAAGACAGGAGGACAAGATCATGGACAAGAAAGAACTGCCAAGAATCGCCGGAAAGCTTCGCTCGAAGTATCTTGAAATGCCCGAAGAAATTTACAAGGCAAAGGGTCTTGTTATCATGGGCAAACGAATCAAATCCGTGATTTTCACCACGGATATCGCAATTATCCGAAGTTGCAACGCAGACGCGGTGCTGGCGGTGTACCCTTTCACTCCGCAGCAGGTAATCTCTCAGTCCATCATCAATGTGGCGCCCATGCCTGTGTTTGTAGGTGTCGGCGGCGGAATTACCAATGGAATGCGCTCTGCGATCATCGCAAAGGACGCCGAGGGTGACGGCGCCTGGGGAGTCGTCGTAAACGCTCCCATGACCAACGAAAACATCGCCATGATCGATAAGGCTATCGACATTCCCATTATCGCCACCGTCATAAACGAGAATGCGGATATCAATGCACGCCTTGAGGCGGGAGTTTCAATTTTGAACGTTTCCGCAGCTTCGCGAACTCCGGAAGTGGTTCGGGCAATCCGCAGGGATTTTCCTGCCGTCCCGATCATTGCAACCGGAGGACCTACTGCCGAAAGCATAATCAAAACCATTGAAGCCGGGGCAAACTGCATCAGCTATACGCCGCCGTCCACCGCGGAAATCTTTGCGGACATCATGAAAAGCTATCGCGCTCAGGAAGACGCTGAGCATCAGGTGGTGGAGGAACAGATTACGATACTGGACGCGCTGGAAAGCGTATAGCCTATTGCGAATCCCCTATGGGCTGTTTCATTGACGAAAAATACTGTTAATGAGCAGTCCTTTTTAGTTGAAACACAATTTCGTTCTCAGCCGCATCATCCGCAGGATCCAGATAAATCGTGTAACTTGTGTATTCCACGCACTTGCGGACTTTTCGGGTGTTTCCGTTTTTGTCCTTCGCCTTTAAAAATTCTTCGAGGTTGTGCCGGTTGCCGCTTCCAAGATTATCGAAGCGAAAGGCTTCTGCGTATTTTTCCTTTTGCACCGCGACGCACAGGAGCGTATCTATCATGCTTCGATTCTCCGAGCCTTTCACCGCCGCCCCCGTCATCCCGTATCTCCAGCCACTTGCGACCATTTCGCCGGAGCCCTCGCCCACATAGCCCGACGAGTTAAGCCCAAAAGCCCAAAGCCCGTAGGATTGACTTTTCAGGACCGTGCCCTTTGGGTGAACGATGTAAAAGGCGTTTGCTTCATCTCCGGGCGCAAGGGACAGATTGATATCCTTTGTCAGCGGGTCGTTTTCCTCATCGCCTGCCCCCAGCAATAGCTCCGAATTGCTCAGCCCTCCGGTACTGTTGAATTTTTGCCCGGAAACATTCTCGCCACAAGGAATCACATTCCCGTCATGTTCGGTTAAAAAGTTTTCTTCTTCGTAGTTTTCGTCAAGGACCCACAGGAATTTCGTTTTCTCCGTGTCTTCCTCTCCTGCGTAGTTGTACTGCGTAAGCTCCCCGTCGAAAGCAATTCCTATTCTAGCCGCGCCCTCAAAGTCCTTTGCTAGCTTAACCTTCCATATGTGATATTCGACGTTTCCGATTTTTACGGTTCCCGTTTCCGATATGTCAGCCTCCAGCATATCTCCCGTTTCTTCCAGATAAAAATCCAGCAGCGGCAGAGTAAGTTTCTTTGCCTTGTTTCGGTTCAATACATAAAATGTCATATTCCTGCTTTCGCCAAGGAAAAGCTGTGCCGGAGTTTCCGATGAGGTGCTTTCCGTAAATTCCGACTCCAAAGGTCGATAGGTATTCCCGGATTCTTTCGTGCATATTATGCAATTGCTGTCCGAGGGAAATACATAGTCGTTAACAACAGTCGGGTAATATAGGATATCAAAGAGCAAAATCCCAAGGATCAGTATTGCTACGCCGATAGCTCCCGCTGCAATTTTCCGCTTTTTGAGCCTCTGTGCCTTTTGTTCCGAAAGAACCGCCTGCTCCAGATCCGAAATCAGCGCCTCGTCGTCCTGATACCTACACGCGGGATTCATTTCCGTACATTTTGCGATAACCTTCCCAAGATCGTCCCTTGCGTACTGTTGCACCGCAGGGTGTACCCCCGTCAGTACTATATTCAGCAAAATTCCCACCGCAAAAATATCGGTTCGCACGTCCGACCGTTTCAGCCCAAACTGCTCCGGAGCCGCATAGACAGCCGTTCCCAGCAGCCTCGTGTCGCTGGTTTTTTCGGGAATAAGCCGCATTGCCGCGTCAAGGTCAATCAAATAAAGTTTTCCCTCAGCCGTCAACATAATATGTTCCGGCTTAATATCTCTATGAATGATCCCCCTTGCGTGCAAATTTGAAAGGGTGCTGCAAAGGGTAAGGATCAGCTCTCTTGCCCTTTCTTCCTCCATTCTTGCGCCCCCGTCAATCATTTCCTGCAGCGAAACTCCGTCGATGTATTCTTCTTCCACGCAAAAACGCCCTTGTATGAACCGGCAGGCAAATACCTTTGGGATTCCCGGAATATCCTCGCCCTCAAGCATTTTATAGGCGACCGGCTCGCGGTCATAAATGCGCAGCACAAAAACAGTACCGTCCTCTCCGGAAACCTTGAAGACCGCGCTGCTTCCTTTGTCACTGAGTTTTGTAATGGGCTGTACTTTCAGCGCTTTTAGTATTTCGGAATGATCCAACTCATGCCCTTTCCACAAAAAATCCTCACAAAAAATGCTATAAAATAGCAGTTATTTAGCACAATGCATAGCACATTTTGTTTCATGCGTGATACACTACAATATAGATGCTGTTTGCATAGTCACAGTATGTATGATAAAATTATTTTAACATAAAGGAGCCAAAAATGCCAAAGA
>CAVGEP010000178.1:718-3960 GCA_963628105.1 Alistipes communis | reverse complement strand
GCCGGTTTGAGTAGGCCGGGGGACAACGAAAAAAAAACAGCAGGCACGGCTTCTATTCAGCCGTGCCTGCTGTTTTTAGTAATGCATATTATAATTTTTTGATTTCGTCGACAAGATGCCTTAAAGCTTTGCGATCTCAGCCTCGCTAAGTCCCGTTGCCTGGACGATTTCCGCTGCAGTAATACCTAGGCTTTTGAGGTTCTTCGCAATCTCCAGCTGCTTTTTCGCCTCGCCCTCAGTGCGACCTTTTTCAAGCCCAATGGCTTCGCCCTCGCTACGGCCCTGTTCGAGTCCCTTTCGCTCCCGTTCGTTCAGCATATATTCGAATGTCATGTATTTCTTCCTCCATTCGTCCGAATTGAACTTCCTGACTCGCTCGTCTATCATGCGCGTCAGCTCCGAAGCCTGATTCTTGCTTGGATCATTCAGGTACTCATAAAACGGCTTCAGCGCCTCCGGAACTTTCTCCAGCGAACGGAAAAAATGCAGGGGCTTGTCCTTGCCATAGTAGTCGAAGGTGCAAATAAAGATGACATAGCTTGGCCTGAGCCTGTCATACTCTGCGCCCTGCTCGAGCAAGTCCAAGTCCATGTTTGCATGGTAATACCTCGCCCTCTTGCCAAGCACCAGATTGGCACCTGTCTGCATTTCGATCTCAGCCCACAGCTGATCGCTCTTTATGAAAGCGTCAAAGCGAACCCCGTGAGCATCCTTTTCGAATTTTAACGTCTTCTGAGTTTCTGACGATAGGCTTGTAAGCGAGCTTTCGCCGCACTCATCATCGTAAAGAAACGGGTTGGGCGAGTTCATAATCCTGATTTCCCCAAATTCCTCGTCTGGAAGCACCAGCTCCAGAATCCCTCGGCAAATCTCCGGGCTTCGCATGACATTCATGAAGATGTTGTCGTTTGTAGACGGAAGAAAATCCGGCGAGTCGTAAATTGAATTGAAAATCTTATCTTGACCCATAAATACTCCTTTCTCAGCTCTTTAAGCTTTGAACGCATACAGGATATGCAAGTTAAGAATAGCGTGGCATGGAACAAAAAGCAAGGGAAATAAAGGGATTTGCAACTGAGAAAATTTCGAAAAAAACCGAGGAAATTCGGCAAAATTCGACATGAGAATCATAAAAAATTCAATTTGCAGCATCGAATCGAGAAGTATGAGACTCCTTTTGATTCATAGAATAAAATAGATTGCACGCAATTTCTTCAGATTTTTCTGGGCACTCTTGACATGCCAGCTTATTTTTGCTATAAATTAAGCAATGGCTTAACCACGAAAATCTGATATTAAGTCGCATCAATTATCGCTGCAGTACCTGCTGAAAATGAACAAATGAGGGAAGCTAATTCCTAATTAACGAAAAAAAGAGGTAGAGTTATGTTTGAAAAAGAACAATTCGCCGAATATGTTGGAGCTGCATCGGGGAGTAGCTACGCCTCGGGATTGAATAATATCGAACGCTTATATAGTGTTGATATAGACGAAGAATATGAAAAGGACTCCTGCAAGGAGCTTTTGTCACGGCTTGATGAACTAAAGCGAGAAACGGGCATTGCGCAGGCGGAACTTAGCAACCGGCAGAATCGCTATTCAAATCTGAAAAAGTATATCGAGTTTCGCAATGGCGGCAAAGTCAGAATTGTTGATCAGTACCGTCAGTGCTTTAAGGATGTCCCAGTCGGTACAAAGCTGTCAAGGCGGGAAATCATTGACCGTATTCACGCTGCTTTCGGCACGAACGAAAAAAGCATCCTTCCAAGCGACTACTGCTACAATATGACAAACAAAGGGAAACCGGACGGTTCACCCAACTTTTTCCTTAATGTTGGGAGAGGCTTATATGAGTATGTCGGAGAAAGCTATGTGGGCATCGGCATTGCAAAAGTCATAGAAGCATATAAAGCAGATTTTGCAAGTATAGACGAAGATGAACGCTATAAATGGCAGGCAATAAAATGGTATAAAGATCATTGGAATATTGACGCTCAGGATTTTGCGGCTATGTTTACTTCGGCATTTAGTAAGGCATCCAATCTGCTTGCATCCAATATGTACTACCCTTACAAGACGATTTGTAATTTTTCTGAAATTCGCCCAGAAGAAGTCAGAAAAATGTTCAAAGCTCTGTACGATGAGGAAAAGCCGCTTGCAAGTCGGTATACTGCTTTCAGAAGCAGGTGCGACGATCTTTTGACGGAGTATCGCAACAGCTCGGAAGAGAACGCAAAAGCAATAGCGCAAGATTTTCAAATGAGCAGACTTTCTAAGGACGCATATCAGGCCATATCAATATCATCAAACGCACAGTGACTCGAGAAGAGCTGCTGTGTGTTTTTTTACGAAGAGAGCGTATTAAAGAAGCCTTTATGATGTTTTCTATTGGCTTTTCGAGGATTTTGTGATATAGTTTAATATGTATGCTTATGCTTATCTAAAAGCTGGAGGTGTAATAGATGAAGATTATATTGGACGGAATGGGTGGCGACAACGCGCCGGCATCAGTTGTGGAAGGCGCGGTTCTGGCATTAAAAGAAATGGAACACGAAATTGTTCTGATAGGGCAGGAAGAACTACTCGAAGAGGAATTAAAAAAATATAAATATGACAAAAATAGAATCAGCATAGTTGACGCAAGAGAGGTTATCACAAACGACGAAGCCCCGGTGCGGGCGGTACGCTCAAAAAAAGATTCCTCCATCGTGAAAGGAATCAACATGGTAAAGTCCGGCGAAGGGGACATCTTTATTTCGGCGGGAAGCACGGGAGCGCTGCTCTCCGGGGGACTTTTCATACTGGGCAGAATCCAGGGCATCGATAGACCCGCCCTCGCATCGATCTATCCAATCGTCGGCGGCAGAGCTTCTCTCTTGGTGGATGCGGGAGCAAACTCCGAGTGCAAGCCGAACAATTTGCTTGAATTTGGAATCATGGGAAACATCTACATGGAAAAGGTCATAGGCCGTGAAAATCCAAAGGTGGGACTGGTAAATATCGGAAGCGAGTCGAAGAAAGGCTCCACTCTTACCAAGGCGGCATATGAGCTTCTGGAACAGAGCGATATGAACTTTATCGGCAACGTTGAGGCAAGAGAAGTGCCGAAGGGCGCGTGCGACGTCATCGTAACGGACGGGTTTACCGGAAATGTTATACTCAAACTTACCGAGGGCCTCGCCTGGAATATCCTGCAGGTCATCAAGAAAAAGTTCACAGAGGGCGTAAAGGCAAAACTGGGA